>JABDGY010000001.1 GCA_013285805.1 Bacteroidota bacterium
AGCATTATCCTATCATTTGTCCCCTGCGTAGGCATTTTAGCATTTTATTCTGGCATTGTTGCTGCAATACTCAGCATAATTGCCCTTGTAATGGCTAACAGTGCAAAAGCATCAAAATCAATGGCTATTATTGCATTAGTGGTTTCCATCGCTTCAGTAGGAGTTGGATGGTGGCAGGCGCACAGGCTTGCTAACGCCATAAAGGATGGAGCAACCCAGTTTGGTCACACAATGGACTCAGCTATAAAAGCTGACACAGCAAAGCACTAATCATGCGAAGCAGTTATCTGCTTTACAACAAAATAATTGCCGCTCCTTTAGCGGCAATTATTATTTATTGTGGTATCTATCCCCTATTAGGCAATTGGACAGTACAATGCCAGGTTGAAAAGGCAACGCGCCATGCATGTATTGGTTGCGGGTTAACAAGGGGTATTCACCAGGCTTTATTGTTTCACTTCGACAAAGCCCTGGAATGGAACCCAAGTTCATTGCTGATTCTTTCGTTCTTCTTAATTGCACTTATAATGCGCTTCGGAATAAATATTCTGCTTTCAAAAACAGAGGATATAAAAAGGGTGCGCACCCTGCTCTATTCCGATGTTATTTTTTCAGTGCTTATGTTCCTCTTTTGCTTCAGGCACTTCTTTACAGCAGATATTCTTCGCTAACTCTTCACTGAAAGAATTTCAGGCATTGTCTTGCCTGTAACTTTACTTTCAATCCATTCTTTAAAATCAAAATAATGGAACAGGTGGTCATACTGTTCCGAATAGGAAAGTATGTTATCTTTTAAATCATTATATAAAACTGCTTTAGCCTTCCGGGTATCAGTTACACTAAGCTTCAACAATGTATTCACCAGTATTTTCTCAAACTTATATTTCGCTTCGTGCCTATCAATCAATCGCAGGTAGTGTCTTGCCGCGCTTTTCAAAAGCTCATATTCCTGTGCTTCGTAATAAGCAACTATAATTATAAGTTTGGCAAGCATTCGCTGGCCCGATTTAGCCGCATCGCCTTTCGCAGCCGCCAACCTATTCAGCCACCTTATACTATCCTTACTATACCCCGATTCGAGTAAAAACACCCCGCAATAGAAAATCATAGCCTCCTTGCGGCCCTCCAGGTATTCCTGCCCATGCGTAAATGTATATTGCTCAACCTTTTCAACCAGTTTTTCTTTTTCCACCTGCTGCGCGAGCTCCTTCACTTTATCAATCTGCCCGTTTTTAAACAGGTTAAACATTACGGTCTCGTAATACATCATCTTTATCCGCAGGCTGCTTGAATAAAACCTGGGTTCATTAGCTAATCTGTCATCCAGTTGTTTCAGTTTTTTAACCGTAAGCTGGTATGTCTTATCATCATCAATATTTTCAGCCGTTGTAATAACATGATAAAGGCAGCTTATATAAAACTGGAGGTTTTCATCTACCTGCTGTTTATTCTTATCAAACAGGTTAAGCAGTATATTAAAGTAACTAAGGCTCTCTTTAAACTCGCCTTTCATTTTATGTAATATACCAAGGGTCCAGTAGTTAAGCTTCTTTGAATCGAAAGAACTGTATTCACTATCATCTTTAAATGGCATTACCCCTCCTTGCTCATCCGCAATTATATAAAGCCCTTTTGTACGCATACCCATTCGAATGAGCGAAGCCTGCATATTTTTTTCGCTCACCCACTCTATTTTCCTCAGTAATTCTATGGTCTCAGCATGCGCTTTACGAATAGTTGCTTCACTCTCTTCATCAAATTCCTGCGTACTGATTAACATATCAGCCTTCCTTCGTAATATATCAAGGAGTAGTTCCTTATGCTCATATTCCGCGGCTATTTCATTGGCCTGCTCCAGCACTTTTTTAGCCTGGTTAAACAATCCCCTTTCCTTAAGTATTTCCGAATAGTGAATTAACTCCGATATTTTGGCTGTTGAAGTATTTCCAGAGTAATAGTTGTGTAATGCACGCAGGATAAGCTTATACAGGTAATTTTTGTATACGTGTATCTGCTTAGCGAGCTGTGCATCTCCCAATTTCTTTACCAAAGCCTTCTCATCGTATATATCTTGTGCTTCAATACCCCGAAAAAGTTTTAAATAATTACTATTATTATTAAGGCCGTGCCGTTGGGCGAACTTGGTAAAATAAGCCCTCTCTGTCTTTGTCAGCGACTTAACGAGAAAGAATATGTGATCAGATGGTTTCATTACATTCTTTCCGGCACCTCAATACCAAGCAGCCACATACCATTACGGATAACTGTGCCAACCTGTTCAGATATAGCTATTCGCAAACTGCGCAAATCGGCATTTTCTTCTTTAAGAACAGGGTAATCGTGGTAATATTGGTTGTATAGCTTAACAATATCGTAAACATAATTAGCCACCAGTGCCGGGTTATATGCAGTAGCAGATTCCTTTATCACTTTAGGAAACTCATAAGCTTTAATAATAAGGTCCTTTTCCTTTTGAGCTATGTCATTCACATTAATGGCTGCGGAATAGCCCATGTCTTTTGCTTTACGTAACAATGAACAGATACGTGCATAGGTATATTGCAGGAACGGCCCGGTATTACCCTCAAAATCAACTGACTCGCGGGGGTTAAACAACATTTTCTTTTTGGGGTCAACCTTCAGGATAAAATATTTAAGCGCACCTAATCCAATAGTCTTATATAATTGCGCGGCCTCTGCCGATTCAAAGTTTTCAATCTTGCCCAATTCCTTGGTAATCTCTTCTGCTGTCTTAATCATTTCGGCAATCAGGTCATCGGCATCAACCACCGTTCCTTCACGCGATTTCATTTTGCCCTCGGGCAATTCTACCATGCCATAAGAAAGATGATAGCAGCCATCGGCCCATTTATAGCCAAGTTTTTTAAGTATAAGGAACAATACCTTAAAATGGTATTCCTGTTCATTACCCACTACATAAACCAGTTTCTCAAACTTATATTCCTTGGAACGCTGAATGGCAGTTCCCAAATCCTGGGTCATATATACAGAGGTACCGTCGCCACGCAATACAAGCTTTTCATCCAGCCCGTCAGGTGTTAAGTCGATCCATACCGAACCATCGGGCTTTTTAAAGAACACTCCTTTACTTATGCCCTCATTTACCACCTCTTTACCTAACAGGTATGTCTCCGATTCATAATATACCTTATCGAAGTTTACACCCAACGTTTTGTTGGTCACATCAAATCCATCATACACCCAACCGTTCATCATCTTCCATACATTAATGGTCTCTGCATCGCCGGCTTCCCATTTTCTTAGCATTTCCCTTGCTTCATCCATCAAATCCGTTTTGTTCTCTGCCTCTTCTTCCAATATGCCCTTTGCCACCAACTTCTTTGCCTCTTCCTTCATTTTTTTATCAAACAGCACATAATACTTACCTACCAGATGGTCACCTTTCATGCCTGAACTTTCAGGAGTTTCTCCGCCACCCCATTTTTGCCATGCGAGCATACTTTTACATATATGTATGCCACGGTCGTTAATAAGGTTTACCTTAATTACATTATTTCCGACTGCTTCAACTATACGAGCCACAGAAAAACCAATAAGGTTATTGCGAATATGTCCAAGGTGTAATGGCTTATTTGTATTCGGGCAGGAATACTCAATCATTATGGAAGGAGCATCGGCAGCAGGTTTTGCCAGCCCATAATCGTTCTTATTGAAAATGGACTTGAGAAATTCGAGCCAATACAATTTACTGATGCTCAAATTGAGGAATCCTTTTATAACATTATAATCATCTACTATTGGCAATTCACTCTTCAGAAACTCCCCTATCTCCTTACCCGTTACCTCAGGGTTCTTTTTAGATAACTGCGTAAACGCGAAAACAGTTATCGTAAAATCGCCTTCAAATTCCTTACGTGTTGGCTGAATGGTAATATTTACACTCTCTGTCTGTGCATTATATAATGAAGCAAGTGCTTTCTTCGTTGCTTCTGAAATCAGGTTTTCTATACTCTTCATATTCTATTTTACATTTACTACCCAATTCAATTGTTCCAATTGAATATAAGAAAAATAATACCGTTCAATTAAGGCATCTTCGGGCTCGGCTGAAGATGCAAGTTTCTCTTTATCATACACGAGTAGCATTAACATGTTATTCTTCACGCACCTGTTCCACACATTCTTATTGCGTAGTTCAAGCTCTTTAATACTATTGGTATTACCGGTATCAACCTCGCTAATTGGGTTAGCAAACAGAACATCTTTAGTATCCTTAGGAATAGCTAAATCAGGATATGTAAATAAAAGTTGACACATTATATTTCGTTTTAACTTATTACAGACTTTTATCCCGTTCTCTTTATGGTAGCAACTGAAATTAAGCATTAGTGCTGACGCCAATAAAAGAAAAACATTCTGGTACTTTTTCATATCGTCCTTGTAATCTGGTTTGCCGCCTTCTGCAATATTTCAAAAGCATTTTCCGCCATTATATTTTCATGATCCAGCGTCGGGTTTATTTCAGCTATTTCAAACGACACAATTTTCTTACTATATAATAAGCGTGAAATAAAATTACCTGCTTCCTTTTCTGTAATTCCATTCTTGGCTGGAGTACCCGTACCACGCGAAATAGAAGGGTCCATACTGTCTACATCAAAAGAAATGTGAATGATATCGCATTTGTCAAGGTGGTTTAACACCTCTACACCGGCGCGTTCAACCCCCTTGGCACGTATTTCCGATACCGGGTAAATGCGCATTCCATGTTTCTTTATCAGGAAGTTCTCCTGAGCCTCTGTATCGCGAAGTCCAACAAATACTATATCCGATGGAAGCAGTTTGGGCCTTATTCCGCCCATGTTTTTAAGCTTCTCCCACCATTGTATCGTCTCCTCATCGGGGTTATTCACTTTGTTTTCCAGGTTATCATCGTCAATAGCCGCTGCTAAAGGCATGCCATGCATATTACCTGAAGGAGTTGTATACGGCGAGTGCAAATCGGCATGAGCGTCAATCCATATTAAGCCAAGGCGCTTATCGGGGCAAGCCATCTTAATACCTGCAAGGGTTCCGTAGGCGGCGCTGTGGTCGCCAAGCAATACAATGGGGAACATATTGGGCGCCTCCACTGCTTTTTTAACCTCCATAGCCAAACGCTCATTAACGGTGTACACCCCTTTTATGCGTTTTGCGAATTCATTTTTAATAGGGTCAAGAAGCAGCCTGTTCTCTACGGGCACTTTTACCGACTTATTCCTTTTAAAAAAATAGCTGCCGAAATCAAGGGCTGCAATTTTTATCGCGTCAATACCCATGCTGGCTCCGCGGGTGCCTGCCCCAATCTCCGACTTTACTTCTATAATCTTTATCGCTTTCATAATATCCGTATCACTTACATTGATGTATTTTTGTAAAAGTAGTTTACTTACATTTGTACTTTATTTATAAACTGAGCAACTTACTATGGAAAACACCTATTCCGACCTTATTAAGCAAACCTTCAATTTCCCTCAGGAAGGTTTTCGTATTGAAGACAACGAATTGTACTTCCACGACATTAACCTGATGTCTATTATCAAGCAATATAAAACACCTCTTAAACTCACTTATCTTCCAAAAATAAGCTCGCAAATACAAAAAGCAAAGAAACTATTTAATGTAGCTATGGCAAAAGCCGACTACAAGGGCAAATATACGTATTGTTACTGCACAAAAAGCTCACATTTCTCATTTGTAACCGACGAGGTGCTCAAAAATGAAGATGTGCATATTGAAACCTCATCGGCCTTCGATATACCTATTGTAAAGGAATTATATAAGGAAGGGAAAATAACCAAAGAGACCTATATAATCTGCAATGGTTTTAAACGCCCTACCTACAAACAATATATTACCGAGCTTATTAACCAGGGCTTTAATATTATACCGGTACTGGATAATAAGGAAGAAATTGACCATTATAACCGCTACGCCCGTAAGAAGTTTCAAATAGGTATTCGTATTGCCGCTGAAGAAGAACCAACGTTCGAGTTTTATACCTCGCGCCTGGGTATTCGATACAGAGATATAGTAGATTTCTATAAAGAAAAAATTCATAAGAACCCTAAGGTGCAGCTTAAGATGCTCCACTTCTTTATTAATACCGGTATTCGCGATGCTATATATTACTGGACCGAGCTTGCCAAGTGCTTAAAGGTTTACTATCAGCTTAAAAAAATATGCCCTTCGCTCGATTCACTTAATATCGGTGGAGGTTTACCTATTCGTAATTCACTTGGTTTTGAATTCGACTATGAATACCTTATTGAAGAGGTAATTTCACAAATCAAGAGCTTCTGCGTACAGAACGAAATTCCTGAACCTAATATTTTCACTGAGTTTGGTTCGTTTACCGTAGGTGAAAGTGGTGCGGCTATCTATTCAGTATTAGATAAAAAATGGCAGAACGATCGTGAGCTATGGTATATGATTGACAGTTCATTCATTACCACGCTGCCCGACACATGGGGAATAAACCAGCGGTTTATAATGCTGGGTATTAACCACTGGGACCATGAATACCAGCGAGTCAGCCTGGGAGGGCTTACCTGCGACAGCCTTGATTACTATAATTCAGAACTACACTCAAACGAAGTATACCTGCCTAAGTTTAATTATAAGGAAGACGAGCCTTTGTATATAGGCTTCTTCCATACAGGCGCTTACCAGGAATCGTTGGGTGGTTATGGTGGAATACAGCACTGCCTTATTCCTGCGCCTAAGCATGTTATAATAGATAAAACTGAAGACGGCGAAATAACTACCCGCCTGTTTGCCAAAGAACAGAGCTATAAGAGTATGTTAAAAGTTCTCGGGTATTAAACATAATTATAGAGTAACAGGTATCTTATACCTGTTACTCTAATTCCCACCTATTCCTAATACGCGTTTATCGAATATTAAGTGCCGCATTTAGCCTTTTCAGGAACTTTATGGCATAATATTTAATAATAATGCCATGAAACTTTTTCACTATACATTGGAAGACGAGGACTTCAAGCAATATGAAGGGGAAGTAAATGCAGTACCGGAAGGCTATATAGAATATGAGGCAACTATGGGTGGAGGGATGTTGTTCTATAAAATTGAGGACAAAAAAGTAACAGATATAATAAGCCAATCATTGACAGAAGAAGCATCGAGGAGAAGAGTTGATGATTTTATTTCGGCCTTAAACGTCAATTTATTCTAACCGTGGCATAATGCAACGCGACTTCTAATGGCACCTTACATATTGGGTAGGGTCTTCCTTGTCTTTTCCGTGAAATATTGAAAACTCAAGCAAATATTGCCCGTTTGCTTTCATAGGCACCCCTATTTTATCGCCCTCTTTTAAATCATCGCCCATTTTTACCGATACATGGTCGAGGTTCGAGTAACTGGTAAAATACTTACCATGCTTAACCACTACCAGCAGAATATGATGCATGGTATCCTGCGAAACTCCTATTACCACCCCGGGTATAGCGCAAGTAATAACACTGTCAGGAGATGATATATCCAATACATATGAAGGGTCTGCTAAGGAAGGGGCTTGCTGGTTAAACTGTTTACCGACCTTACCCTGCTTGCAGGGACAATCCCAATCCGATGTCATAAAACTGTCGTTCGATATTTTCCTGTCACAGATATCTATCTGGGCTTTAGCATAATTATCGCCGGGGCGGGCTTTAAGCGCCTGTTTATAAAATCGTTTAGCCGTAAGGTAATCTTTGCTCCCTGCCGCAAGGTCGGCTTTAGAAAGTGCTGCTTGATAGCTAACGGGTTGTTGTTTAGGCCTTATCGTTGAATCGCTTTGCCCTACACACAACACACTGAAAAATAACAGAAAAATAAAAAATCCTATCTTCATACTCATGTTCTCTATACGAAGGTGATAAAAAAAAGTTATATCCCTTTAATATCTTTTCATAAGTTGGTGCATTCTGAATAAAACACAATATTAGTTATATGAAAAACGTACAGGGCAAATTATTTTGTACCGAACTGATTACAGCATCATTTTTTTTGCTTTCATTTTTCTTTCTGCCAATTCAATCTGCTCATTGCCAACCCACTCCATTAAACAAGTTAGATTCTGCAGGTAAGAAAGACGGCTACTGGATACGTTACTATAATAAGCAATGGAAAGTGGTGGATGACAGTAGTGAGGCATACTATTACTATTACACTTATTTCGACCATGGCAACAAAACCCAAACCACAGCCAAATGGGGCACCAAGGGAGGCAAACTTGAAGATTCTACTGCGGGTAACCAGCGGATGGGGAAAATAAAACTCCTCGATGGAAAATATACCTGGTATGATAACAAAGGCAGGGTATTTGCCGCCTTTTATTTCGATAAAGGAGAACCTGTTTCATGGAAGCAGTTTTATCCATCAGGAAAACTCTACATGCACTTCGACTATACTATAAAATACGACGGCAAACCACACAGTTACCATATATACGTTTATGATAAAAACGGCAATCTGTTGCTTGATAAACCCGAATGCAAGTACCTTAACGGTAAGTGGCCGGTGGAGTAATTAATCCTACCCGAAGGGAAACACCAATGAAATTTATTTATCCAATCCCTCTATAGTCCGCCTGATTATATCAGCCGCCTCCAA
The DNA here is from genome assembly GCA_013285805.1 of Bacteroidota bacterium. Lineage (GTDB taxonomy): Bacteria > Bacteroidota > Bacteroidia > JABEUT01 > JABEUT01 > JABEUT01. The sequence goes on from JABDGY010000001.1 coordinate 8,638, forward strand.
AATCTGTTCTTTGTTGATGATAAGCGGAGGAGCGAAACGGATAATATGGTCGTGGGTAGGCTTGGCAAGCAGGCCGTTATCACGCAACGCAAGGCACACATCCCATGCCGTTTTCCCATTCATGGGCTTAATAACAATAGCGTTCAATAATCCTTTACCACGCACCACTTCTACTCTGTCCGACTTAATTTTCTTCAGCTCGGCACGGAAAATTTCACCCATGGCCGCGGCATTTTCAGAAAGTTTCTCATCGTGTACCACTTCAAGGGCTGCAATTGCAACGCGGGCGGCAATAGGGTTACCACCAAAGGTAGAGCCATGTTCGCCGGGTTTAATGCAAAGCATAATTTCATCGTCGGCCAGCACAACCGATATAGGATAGGTGCCACCTGACAATGCTTTACCAAGTATAAGTATATCGGGTTTCACATTCTCATGGTTCACAGCCAGCAACCTGCCGGTACGCGAAATGCCGGTCTGTACCTCATCGGCTATAAATAACACATTAGCTTTTTTGCAAAGTTGAGCCGCAGCAGATAAGTAACCTTCATCGGGTACAATAACACCTGCCTCGCCCTGTATAGGCTCTACTAAAAAGCCTGCCACGTTTTTATCTTCCAGCGCTTTCTTTAAAGCTTCAATATTATTGTAAGGTATTAATTCAAAGCCCGGTGTATAAGGCCCATATTCATTGTGCCCGTCGGGGTCGTTGCTGAACGATATAATGGTAGTAGTACGTCCATGGAAGTTACCTTCGCATACAATTATCTTAGCATTGTTTTCAGCTATTCCTTTCTTTTGGTATGCCCATTTGCGGCAGAGTTTTATGGCGGTTTCAACCGCCTCTGCGCCCGTATTCATAGGCAATACCTTATCAAAGCCAAAATATTCGGTTATAGCCTTTTCATATATACCAAGAGAGTCATTATAAAAAGCACGCGAGGTAAGCGTAAGCTTACGCGCCTGGGTTATCATGGCATTCACAATCTTCGGGTGGCAGTGACCCTGGTTAACGGCAGAATAAGCCGATAGGAAGTCGAAATACTGCTTGCCGTCAACATCCCATACATATACGCCTTCTCCACGTTCCAGCACTACCGGCAGCGGGTGATAGTTGTGGGCGCCATATTTGCCTTCTAATTCAATTAAGTGAGCAGCTTTCTTTCCAGCAATCATAGTTTTCATAACGTTTACTTTTTGCCTTCACAGTTTATTTCCCTCTCCTAAAGGAGATGGCCAGGGTGAGGTCGCAATTTATTAGGCAAATTTAAGAATAATAACCCGATATTTGCACCCCTATGGCAAACGAGGTAGCAGAGAACGTAGAAGCAGTAGATATAGGCGACGCGGGCCGTGCGGTAATCCGCCATAACGGCAAGGTTATATTTGTTAAGGGACTTGTGCCCGGCGATATAGCTGATATTGAGATATACAAAAGCAAAAAGCGCCATGCCGAAGGCAAGCTTATCCGTATAAATAAACCCTCCCCCAATAGAATCCCGCCGGTTTGCGGCCATTTTGGCAGTTGCGGTGGCTGTAGTTGGCAAACCCTCGACTATAAAGCCCAACTCGCGCTTAAACAGAAGCAGGTTGAAGAAGCTATTAAGCGTATTGGTGGTGTGACAGTAGAGCAGACACTGCCCATAATGGGTTCAGAGAATTTATATCATTATCGCAATAAGCTGGAGTTTACTTTTTCAAACAAACGCTGGCTGCCTTATGAGGAAATGAACGAGGCCAACTTTAACCAACCAGGGTTAGGTTTTCACGTTCCCAGGTTATTCGATAAGGTAATAGATTTAAAAGAGTGCCACCTGCAGCCCGACCCTTCGAATGCTATACGTATGGCTGTGCGCGAGTTTGCAATAAAAGAAAATATGCCCTTCTTCGATTTACGCTGGCAACAGGGTTTTTTACGTAATCTAATGGTGCGTAACACCACTACAGGGGAACTTATGGTGGTATTTGTATTTTTTGAAGATAATAAGGGAATGCAGGAAAAGATAATGAACCATATAGCTGAAAAGTTTCCGCAGATAACTTCCCTACTTTATATAATTAACCCCAAGAAAAACGACAGTTTCAGCGATTTAACGGCTGAATTATATAAAGGTAATCCCTATATAACTGAGGAATTGAAATTACGCAATGGCAAAGCTTTGCAATTCAGAATTTCGCCCCAATCTTTTTTCCAGACCAATACTGCACAGGCAAACGCCCTTTATAGCAAGGTGAGCGAATTTGCAGCCTTGAAAGGAGATGAAATTGTATTTGACCTATATACCGGTTGCGGCACCATTGCCAGCTATGTGGCAAGCGAGGCCAGGCATGTAACAGGTATTGAATATATAGACCAGGCTGTGATTGATGCCAAACTGAATGCAGGGTTAAACAACATTACCAATGTCGACTTTCATGCCGGCGATATGAAAGACCTGCTTACCGAAGAATTTTGCAGGCACCATGGAATACCGCAGGTAGTTATAACCGACCCACCCCGCGGCGGCATGCACCCCGAAGTGATAGAAGCCCTGCTTAAAATAGCCCCTGAAAAGATTGTATATGTTAGCTGCAACCCCGCCACACAGGCAAGGGATATATCGTTAATGGCAGAAAAGTATGCTGTAAAGGTTATGCAGCCGGTAGATATGTTCCCGCACACATCGCATGTAGAGAATGTGGCGCTGCTGGTGAAAAAGTAACTTTTACCTATATTTGGGTTAAGATGAACCGCTTACTCAAACTAATACTACCCATTTCCTTACTGTTTGCATTATTTAACAATGCAAAGGCACAGCAGGTTACTAAAAAGGATTATTATGAGTTTTATAATTCGATTATTTCTATTGATTCTTCAGGAAAAGATATTTTAATAAAAGAAGCGGATTACTATAACTTGAAGCGGCTTCTATCTACCGATAGCACTAATATAGAGGCTGTTTTAGATCGTCGGATTTGGAATATACACACGGACCCTATCTTTAGCAAAGAGGATATTGAAACAATGAAAAAGCAACTACTTAGAGACTCTAACTTTAAATGGTCAGAAAGAAAGCTAAAGAAGAAAGTTAGAGTTCTTGATGCTGTTGTTTTGGTTAATGATATAAATATCAATTCAGATTCAGGATGGAGTTCATTTAGAAGAAAATATGGAATAGGTTTTTCTACTTTTTCCATCCCACTATTTTCCAAGTATAAATCAATCTGTGTAATATACCAGAGTGAACGTTGTGGCTCAGCATGCGGAAGCGGCGGGTTTTCTATTTACAAGAAACAGAAAGGTAAATGGGTATTTTACAGGTATTATGAAATGTGGATTAGCTAAACAAAAAAACCCAACCTTACGGGGCTGGGTTTTAATCTTATCTGGAAATCTTACGGAACTTCCTCCAACCTTACAGGGTTGGTTTCGAGGTTTTGAAGCCTTACGGGGCTTCGTCTAACCTTACGGGGTTAGATGATTTTCTTTTTCTAATTACTCCTATTATGAAAGAACGTTTTATGAGAACAAAGTAAAGGCGTTTTTAACCCGGAATCTATGAGCGTGGTCAGCGCCTTGTATGATTAATGTCACATTTCAATAACCTCGTCGGAAATCACTTCTTCTATGGTTAATCCATTTACAACATCCTCCGCATCGGGCATGCACATCCAGATAGTTGTTTCTGCGTCATCCTTTTGCTCTTTAGATGCAACTACACCGGTAAGATGAATAGTATTATTCTTTATTTCAATATTCACATCGCAGCCGGCTATGTGTGCAAATTTGCTGAGGGCCTCTTTAAGCTTGGCTTCTTCCCTTATATTGAAGTCGGCTTCTAATGCCTTTATCGATTGGTCGCCCGGATTTGTATTCATAATTATTGTATTTATAAATACAAAATAACTGAGGTTAAGCCGTAACCTCCATGACGTATGTCAGACGTGTATATGATATTTATAAGAAGAGAGAGAGCAGCAAACAAAAAAGTCCTGACAGTAATGCCAGGACTCCTTTGAGAGAGAGCCTTACGGCTCTGGTGTTCAACAAACCACATTGCGAATAGAGTGCATGTGTTTCAATTTACCTTTATGAAAGAACGTTTTATACATCAAACGTACGACAGGAATCAGAAAATTCCTGTGACTTCCATCACGCTATGGCTAGTTCTCCTTCGATTGTTTCAACGTATGATAAAACACAGCCTGCCTTTTACGGAACTTAGGTACGCTTCTTAAAGGCTCGCATGCTTTAAATGAGCGGTGCATATCCTTGGGCAGTTGCTGGTATATTTTAGTGCCTTCCGTCTTCCAGCCCAGCATTTCGTCGCTTACATCCTTAATAATTTTTGCTGGGGTGCCGACCACCAGTTTGCGGGACGGTATGTGCATACCTTCAGGAACAAGTGTTAATGCACCTACAATACTGCCTTCGCCTATGTTCACATTATCCATTATTACGGCATTCATTCCTATCAGCACATCTTTACCTATATGCCCGCCATGCACAATAGCCCCGTGGCCTATATGGGCATTCTCTTCCAGCACAACCGACACACCCGGGAACATGTGTATGGTACAGTTCTCCTGCACATTACACCCATCATGTATAATTATCTCGCCCCAATCGCCACGTATAGCAGCGCCCGGACCTATATATACATCTTTACCTATTATTACATTGCCTGTAACACAAGCCTGCGGGTGCACAAAACTCGATTCATGCACTACAGGGCGGTATCCGTTAAATTCGTAAATCATTCCTTACTTATTTTTAATTCTTAATTATTAATTATTTCATGTATTCTTCGTTCATTTTCTTCTTAGCTATCAGCATATCCATTACTTTTTCAACTCTGCGCTTCCTTGTATCTTCTCGCTTTGCCTCACTTATATATTGCGCATATTCCCGCTGGTGCGAAGGAGCAAGACAATCGAAAAACTCTTTTACCTTTTTGCTTTTCTTTAAAATAGCTTCCAGCTCTTCAGGTATCTCAACCACTATAACCGGCTTAGGCAGCTTAGCTCCCTTTTTATTTAGTTCAGCCGCCTCTTTTAAATACTCTATAATCTTTTTATCATCAATTTTATCTTCCTCAGAAAAATTAATACTACGGCTGCCACGGTTATCAGGAATATCATTAAACAGCTTATACTTATCGCGCATCATAGTGCCTTTAAAGAATACCAGCTTAACATGATTCTTAAAGCCCCATATTCCGCACACCATTCCGTTCACATTAAAATTCGGACCCCATTTCCAGTCTTCCCTCACATCAGGCAAAGCGCGGTGCACAAGCGCACGAAGGTGGATGCAGTACTTTTGCTGAAAGCCTGTAAACTTATCGAAGGCTTCGTCTATCTTCTTTGAGGCATTAGGTACTATAGTAGGCATAGTATAATAGGGGTTTTAGTTTCGCAACTTTTGCTTTACCGGTTTACTTTTTACCAATTCCCTGAATTCATCAAGTTTATCACCAAAGGCTTCCTTAGGAATAGTATATGCAAGGTAGGGTGTAGTATAAATCAACATGAACTCTCTCAATTCCTGTATCTTATAAATTTTGTTCCATAACACTTCAGCTTTGAAACTTTCGCTCGTAATTAAGACTTTATCGCTTGTAAATTCATATGCCCTTTTTTCACTTGCTACTGAAGTAGAAATATAAATTTTTCTTGTCCGCAAATAAATCATAACCGGAAGCAATAGAAGCACTCCAATAAAGACTATCTGGATGAACTGAAATGTTTCGTCTGTGCCAAAAGAGGGGAAGATAAAAGGTTGGAACACATAAAACAATCCCAACAGGTTAATTACAATTATTATAGGCCTGCTATAGGCCATAATGAAATTTGCTTTAAGAATCTTAGAGAATGTAGGTTGTGCCTCAATAATCATATTTATCAAATTAAATAATACTGATTAAGAATGTCTTTTGTTCGCACTCTTTCTTCTCCCTACGCTCTCTCTATAACTACCGCGTATCCTTGCCCCACTCCTATACACATGGTAACAAGGGCGTAGCGTTTGTTTTGCTCGTGCAATTCAATAGCAGCACTATTTAATATTCGCGCACCACTCATACCCAATGGATGGCCAATAGCAATTGCTCCGCCATTGGGATTAATGCGGGGGTCGTTATCTGCTAATCCCCATTGCCTTGTACATGCCAAGCTCTGTGCCGCAAAAGCCTCGTTCAATTCAATAATATCTATATCCTTAAATGTTAATCCGGCTTTTTTCAATGCTTTATTAGATGCCTCAACGGGGCCAATTCCCATAATGCGGGGCTCTACTCCCACCATACCCATTGACACAATACGCGCTAATGGTTTCAGGTTATATTTCTTTACTGCATTTTCCGACGCCAGCAACAAAGCCGCTGCACCATCATTCAATCCCGATGAATTGCCAGCCGTTACACTGCCCGTCTTGCGGAAAGCAGGCCTGAGGCCTGATAATGTTTCAATAGTTGTATTCGCTTTCACAAATTCATCATCGTCAAATATTTTGGGGTCGCCTTTGCGCTGGGGTATTTCAACGGGAACAATTTCCTTTTTAAAGCGTCCTGCTGCTTTGGCCTTACCTGCTTTCTGCTGCGACCATAATGCAAACTTATCCTGGTCCTCACGGTTTATCTTGTATAACTCCGCTACATTTTCGGCTGTCTCGCCCATGCTGTCGGTACCGTATAGCTCCTGCAACTTAGGATTAATAAACCTCCATCCGAAGCTGCTATCGAACATTTGAGCATCGCGCCCAAAAGCAGATGATGTTTTGGAAATAACCCAGGGGCCGCGCGTCATGTTCTCTACCCCACCCGATATTATAAGGTCGGCATCGCCTGTTTGTATGGCGCGTGCCCCGCTTATAGAAGCTGATAGGCCTGATGCACAAAGGCGGTTTACCGTCTCACCGGGTACTGTATAGGGCAACCCAGCAATAAGCAAAGCCATACGAGCCACGTTACGGTTATCTTCACCCGCTTGATTAGCGCAGCCCATTATTACATCTTCTATTGCTTTGGGGTCGAGGCCGGTATTCTTTTCTACAAGTTTCTTAATCACCAAAGCGGCCATATCATCAGGGCGGACAACTGCCAGCGTACCGCCAAAATTACCTACGGCAGTACGTACACCATTTACTATAAAAGCGTCTTTCATAAAGCAAGGTTAGTATTGATAAACAAAGATATGGTTTTCTTGCCCCAACCCCTAAAGGGGGCATAGGAAAGAACTACTTCTTCAAGCTGTCGCGTATCTCCATCAACAGCTTATCGGTTGAAGAAGGTTCCGCAGCTGCTTCCTTGGCAGCGTCACGTTTTTTCATAACATTTATACCTTTTATAACCAAAAACAATGCAAATGCAACTATTACAAATGAAATGATATTAGAAACAAAGTTGCCATATTTAATAGCGGTACCAGGTATGCACAGCTGGCTAAGGTCGCTAAGTTTTGCGGCTTTAAGTGCAGGAGTAAGTATTGCCGGCGTAATAATATCATTCACCAGTGAGGTTACAATATCTTTAAAAGCAGCACCCACCACAATACCAATAGCCAGGTCAATTACACTGCCTTGCATGGCAAACTTTTTAAATTCCGAAATCCACGACATAATAAATTGATTTTAAACGGTTAATACTTCAGGGCTCAAGGAGAGCAAAAATATATTTTTCCAACGAATACAACGGGTGCAAATTGTATATCTTTGACGCGCCTTTAAACACAGTTTATGTCGTCTTCCTCTAAGTTTCCTTTTACAAATATTATTCTTATGCTGGCTGCAATAGGCGTTATAGTTGCAGCGTTTTTCCTCACCAAACACGACAACAAACCCCTAAGGCTTCTTCCTATCTTCGGGCCGGCAGAATACAATACCACCACAAAAGATACCGATTACCATACAGTAATGAACTTTAAATTCACAAGCGAACAAGGCCATATAGTTACCCTCGATTCATTCAAACACAAAATATTTGTCGCCAACTTTTTCTATGCAACATGTCCCGGTATCTGTAAAAAAATGAACTGGCAGCTGGAAAGAGCCAACAAAGCATTTGCAGGTACCCCTTATGTAAAATTCATTTCATATACTGTAGACCCTGTTCATGATACCGTGCAGGTATTAGCGGAATACGCCAAACTGCATGATGCTGTGCCCTACCAATGGTACTTTTTAACAGGCGATAAGAATGAGATATATGAACTGGCACGTAAATCATATTACGTAGCGGCATCAGATTCAGGACAGGGAAATTTTGTGCATACCGATAATATGGTACTGATTGATACTGCCGGGCATATGCGCGGGATATATAAAGGCACCGACACAGCCGACGTGAGCCGCATGGTGGTTGAAATAAACCTGCTGCTGAGGGAAGAAGGACTTTCAAAGAAACAGTAAACCTCTCCGTATCCATCTATATGCAATGGAATACGGATAACACTGATTAGACGGATACTCACTGATTCTATCCGTGAAAATCTTAATAATCCGTGCCATCCGTGTTCTATTTGAATAGTGCCCCATTCTGAATACTATAAACAAGAATGACGGAGAGCATAAGCATGGCTTATACATTCCGTCATTGCAAGGAAGGAAGCGTAAACGCTTTATACCAGCGACAGTGCCCTGTTCCTGATTGGAATAAACTTAATATAGGGGGCCACCCGGGTAGTATGGTACTGCAGAGGCACAACTTTAATGTGCTTGCGTATAAGGTCAATGGTTTTTTCCGAGTTCGATGCGAAAATCAGTTTCACATCGGTAGTAAGCGGAAACTGGAAGTAAATGTTCACGTCGCATATATTCACTTCGTCTTTTACCACATCGCCCAGGTTGCGCGAAAAGATGGGTAACGAGTTAAACTGGAATATATCAAGCGATATATCATTCAATGCACGGCCAAGCTTATAGGTATCAATAAGCCTGATACCATAAACATTATCATTCAGGAAGGCCTCACTCAGGTGGGTTTCCAGGAATAATGATTCTTGCTGTGTTTTCATGTGTTGAATTATTTGGTTCCCCAAATGTAGGCAGGTAATGTGAAGGATAAATGAAATGAACAACAAGTGTTATTCACACAGTTATTAACAAGCACAAATTTTCAATGTTGAATTTTGAATGCTGAATTGAATACTAAAACACGTTTAATAACATTCAAAATTTACAATTAAGGGAACTACCAGGTAAGGTTCGAGAATGTGCCGCTGGCACTGTCGATACCGCCACCCGCTATAGGTGAGGTTTCGTTGCAGGTAAATTTAAAACTACCCGAAGCAACATGGCTTCCACTGGTTGTATTAAAGCTTGTCAGTTGAACATAGCCAAGGTGTGTGTTATCGGTATAATAAAGTGTATCGGCATGGTCAACAATCATTAGGCTGCCGAAATTTGGTGACTTATTGCTGGCCAATGTAAATGTGCCGTATTGTGTAGCTGTAACATTAAGGTTTACCAAAACTGTGTCGGGCTTACCGTCCGATGCCAGGTTCATAGTAAACAGGCTCCCGTTATACTTAACTGATAATACAGTAAACGTTCTCGATTGTTTATTTACCGTAGCGGTAAATGTTGGCGGGCCGGTTGGGCCCGCAGGCGTGGAAGAATTACTTTTTGAACAGGAAAATAACAAAGTAACAACAAAAGCAGATACTAAAACGTACTGTATTTTGTGTTCAAAAATGTACTTTAATTGTTTCATCTTATTACCAAGTGGGTTAACTTCAATGTAATTAATAATGTAAATATAAGCAAAAATTGGTCAAATTAAATAATGGGCTATATTTTAAAGGAAAAGCCAATAGTTCCCATATATGGGGCACCTATGGCAATCTCTGTATGAAAACCAACCACCCCTAACATTATTCTTATCCCCAGCAAACATTGAATGCTTGGATTAAATGATTTATCTGGTATTGTTGCTGAACGCTGGTAAAATTGATCGCTTACAATATCTCTCCAATAAGATACACCAACCCGTGCGCCGGCATAAATCTGAAGACGCGCAGTATGTGTTATATAGGTCAATGCCCTTAATCCACAATTATAACGACTTATATCTTCATTTACATTTTGAATACCCTGAGTCGCAACAATTACAGGTATACCTTTTAAGTTCTGACTTGTACACGCCAGACCGACCGTCATATTCTTATTTATCCCATAATCAACAAACGCATTATACACAATACCCTGGGAGACAGTTCCGCCTGCCTGTACTTTTACGCCATATACTCTTATGCCAATTATACTATTGCCAATACCGGCATTTACAATACACATTTTTTTCAAGCTTACATTTTGGTCCACAATATTATCAGGTACATTGCCAAATAGCCTGTGTGGTATTGAGTCTTCCGTTATAATAACGTATGAATTACTGGGATGGACCAGCAGATGAACCTTATCTCTCCAAATACTCTTTAAAAAATCAGCGCTGTCTGAACATGGCCAGTAAACTACAGAATGATCATTAATTTCTTTGATATGGCAATATATCTTGCTTCCGCCCCATAATGTCAACATATCGCATGTATCGCTAATGCCGGGTTTACTTTGAGAAAAAGCAGGCACAGTTAATGTGAGAATGGCTATCACTAAAATATATTTTAACCTATGCACGAAATTCATTCAAATAAGTAGTTATATTTTTATTGAAAGACCCGCTTCGGCAAAATAGGGAGTGCCTATGCCGACCTCCAAATGCAAACCGATCACTCTATATATTAATTTTATGCCAGCTAATGCCTGAAAACTAGGGAAAAGCGATTTGTCTTCTAATGTTGTATTCGCATCAGATTTTGAGGGAGCATTTATATCATACGGAATGTCTCTCCAATATGACAACCCAATTCTGAAACCTGTATAAACATAACAATAATTAGTATGAACATAATACCTCAATACCCTGACACCACAATTAAACCTGGTAAGGTATTCGAAATTTCTCTCAGATTCTACACTGGCTAAAGGTTCACCATTAATCTCCTCATAACTGAACCCCAACCCAACCGTCAAATTACGATATGTTCCGTAATCTACAGTTCCATTATATGTAAATCCGAGAGTTCCGCTGCCGCCACCTGCCGGAGTAAACAAGCCATATAATCTTATTCCTACAGTATTCAAACCAACTCCACAATTTACAAATAGCTTATGCTTAATGCTCGGACCTTTATCCGTTGTATCTTTTTTTATTATCGACTCAGGTAATGCTGTGAGTCCAGGTGGCGTTATAACAGAATCATAGCTTATTACTATATAAGAATTATCAGGATGAATCCAATAATGCACCTTTGTTCTTACGATGAAAGTAGGTTTCTTAGCACTGTCGGTGCACGATACATAATTGACGGCCACATCGCTTAAACTCTTCACCTGGCAATATATCTTACTACCGTCCCACAACTTCAATATATCGCATGTATCGGCAATACCAGGTTTACTTTGAGAAAAAGCAGGCATGGCGAATGAAAGAAAAATAATTACGAAACTGTACTTTAGCTTCCGCATGAGTAGTTAGTTAGCACAATATTACAAATTATCAGCCGTTTATTTCTTACATTTACCTGCGAAATAACCGCTTTAACATGAAGAAACCAATTGTACTTATTAGCTCAATACTTGGAATACTATTGCTTGCCCAACCCGCTCAATCGCAAATACAAAGAGGTGAAACTTATATTAACATCGGGGCCGGGTATAGCTTATTCGGGCAGGTAAGCAGCGCTGTTAACTCTACCGGTACTGCAAGTACATCGACACCCGTAATAAGCGGCACGGTTGATTTTGGCCTTGTAAAAGGTTTTAGTTATGGAATCGGAGTAAGCTACCAGGGTTTTACCCTGACCGAAAATGGTTACTCGAATTACACACCCACAACTTTTAATGTATATGTTACCAACGCCGCCGTGCGGGCGCTATATCATTTTGGTTCGAAAGACCTGGAAGGTTATACGGGTATACGATTGGGTTACAGTTTCTGGCGAGATAATGGATACAACTTTCAAAATACCCCGGCAACGGACCCCTATAATCAAAACCTCCCCACCCTACAGGTACTGGTGGGCGTAAGCGCATTTGTTTCATCGGCCATTGGCGTACATATTGAACTTGGCCTTGGCACACCCTATGTGGCCGAAACCGGTATAACTTTTAAATTTGGCGGAAATACGCCTGCTGCGCCACCACCACCGCCTGCAACACCGGGTAAACAATTTTAACATTAGTGAATAAAAAACTGGAAATAAAACTCAGGCGGCTTGAAGGCTCACGGCTTCAATTGCTGAGCGAGTTGAGTAAAATTCCGTCAGCAAAACTAAATACATCTCCTGCAGAAGGTAAATGGTCGGTTGCGCAGGTAATTTACCACCTTAACAAAGCTGAAAGTCTTTCATTAGTCTACATAGGAAAAAAAATGCATGATGTAAATAACCTGAAAAAAACAGGATTTATAGAATGGCTTAAATTACTGATCGTAAAAATTGCTTTCTGGTCTCCTTTAAAATTTAAAGCCCCGGTAAATGTTTTGGGCGACATGCCTGAAAATGTAGACTATACTGATATAGTCGCGCAGTGGAACTTAACCCGCAATAACCTGCAACAGTTTCTTGAAAAAATGCCTGAAGAATTATTAAGTAAGAATGTATTCAAACAACCTGCAGCCGGCCGCCTTAACATTTACCAGATGGTTGATTTTATGGAGGTGCATTTTAATCGACATCGCAAGCAAATAAATGCACTAACTAAGAGCTAAGTTTACTGAACTCCATATTCTGTTATAAGATATAGCATCATTGCCATAGAAGCAGCACCGAGTTCCAGTTCACGTTTGTTCACTCTATCGAATGTATCCAACGCCGAATGGTGAATATCGAAATACCGTTGCGAATCGGGTTCAAGGCCGAGCAATAAAGCGCCCTGGTCTTTCAGTTTTTCAATATCGGCCCCTCCGTCAGTACTTAAAAAGTCATATAGTCCATAAGGTAATAACAGGCCTTGCCATTTAGCAATAGTTGCTTTTTGCGCAACTGTTCCGTCAAGTCCAAAACCGCGGGGAGAAAATCCTCCCGCATCTGATTCCATAGCCGCAATATGTTTTTCGCCTTTACGCTTCGCTTCCTCAGCATATTTTTTAGCGCCCCTTCCACCATTTTCTTCATTCATGAACATAATAATACGCAATGTCCTTTTCGGGCGAATGCCTAATGCTTTAAAAGTGCGTAATACCTCAAGCGACTGCATAGCGCCTGCGCCATCATCGTGTGAACCCTGTGCCAGGTCCCATGAATCGAGGTGGCCGCCAACAACAACAATTTCTTCAGGGTGCTCGCTGCCTTTAAGTTCCGCAATTACATTATACGATTGTACATCGGGCATAGTATAGCAGCCCATTTCAAAATGAAACCTGAGCTTAGGTTCGTTTTTAAGGAGCTTGCTCAGCTGGTCGGCCCCAATAGTTGAAATAGCACAAGCGGGAATTTTCGTTTTTACACTATCATTATATTGCATAACGCCTGTATGAGGGTTGTTATCGGTAGTGTTCGTGAGTGAACGAAGTATAGTGCCCACAGCGCCATACTTAGCCGCTTCACTTGCCCCGCTCCAACGAAGTTCAAAATTACGTTCGTATGCATCGAAAGTGTTTACAAGTGTTTCATCGAAAGGGCGATTGTAAAAAACTATTTTGCCTTTCACTCCCTCAGCACCCAGTTTTTTCAATTCAGCAAAGCTTTGCACTTCCACTACTTCAGCGGTAAGGCCTCCATTGGGTGTTGCCACCGAGCCACCCAGCGCGCAAATATTCACACCACATTCACCGGAATTATTGCTCAATATCTTTGCCGTCTCTTTTTTACCTCTTATCCAGCGCGGCACCATGCACGGCATAAGGTACACTGTATCTGCCCCCATGCTATCCATTAACTGCCTGGTATATTCTACTGCTGCCGCAGCCTGTGGCGAACCACTTAGCCTCCCACCTATCCTTTTGCTCAAATAGCCTAACCACTGGTAACAATGGCCGTGCAACATTATCTCATCTGTTATATGTTTCAACTGTGCAGAGTCTTTCTGCTGTGCAGAGCCAATGTTAGTAATGAAGAGGGTGAATAATAAATAGGGTAGGATTTTCTTCAGCATGTCAGTAAAGGTTAAACTTCAAAAATACAATTTAACACAGAATAGCGTACTTTTGTGCCCTTAAAAGGATAATCATTCCATTTCATGAGAAAAATTGTAATTACGTATGGCAGCATTTGCGGCCTTATTATGGCCATAACAGTGCTGTGTGTCGACCTGTTAATAGATTCATTAGGTTTTGAAAAGGGTAATATGATAAGCTCTACCGGAATGATAGTGGCATTCCTTATGGTTTACTTAGGTATTTACCGCAACCGTGAAAAACTTAGCGGAGGTTATATTGGTTTCAGGCAGGCTTTCCTTACAGGCATATTTATTACGGCTGTTGCCGCTTTGTTTTACGCCGGTGCGCAGTTATTGCAATATTATATAGTCGCTCCCGACATACTCGCAAAATCCGATGCATTTAATATTGCACAGGCCAAAGCCGCCAAAGTAACGCAGGACGAATTATCTAAAATAATTGAGGGGCAGAACAGGTACAGTGAAATGATTAAAAATCCGTTTTGGAATTTTGCACTTAGCTATACAGGGCCTTTGCCGTTTGGCGTTTTCTTCACCATTACATCAACCCTTATACTGCGTAAAAAAGACAATGGCCCGAAAGTTGCGGCCGAAGAAGTTAAAGCAACCAGCTAATTTATTTTACTGTATTATCCAGCCTTGTTTTTTCGGTGGCTGCTGGTTAGTTTGCCTGGCGGAGCCCTGTTTCCCTTTGCAATAATAATTCAGGGCGCTTTGTGCGGCAGGATATCCTAACCGGTTAGCGCTATTAAAGTCGGTACACGCTGCATCAGTTAAATTAAGCACTATAAAACTGGTGCCACGCGCATAATAAGCTTCGCTGTAATCTGACTGGTATTTAATGGCCAGGCCATAATCGTTAACCGCGCTTTTTTCATCTTTCATAAGGTGTTCGCACAAACCACGGCAATAATAGGCCACCGCATTATCAGAATCGAGTTTCAGCACCTGTGTGAAATCCTCTTTTGCACCATCGTAAAACTTCAACTGGTACTTATCAAGCCCCCTGTTTAAGTAAGCCTCGGCATATTTCGGGTCGTACAGTATAGCATAATTATATTGCGCAGCCGCGTCAAGGTATTTTTTCATCTCGTCAAGCGTAAGGCCGCGATAAAAAAAAGCGGTTTCATCTTTCGGGTCAATAAATAAAACATTGGTAAGGTCATTATAGGCATCCTGGAACCTGTGCATATCTATTTCAACATATGCACGGTTAAAATACCCATCTATGTTCGATGAATCGAGCCTTATAGCGTTGGTGTAATCATACAGCGCCCGCACTGAATCATCCATTGCATAATCTACATTGCCTTTATAATTATAGGCGTCGGCATAGTTGGGACGAATGGCAATTGAGGTTTTAATATCTTCAATAGCATCTGCATTATCGCCCTGTTTAAATTCGGCAATACCTACATTCAGAAATGCGTCGGCATCCCTGGGGTTAAGTTTGGTAACCCGTTTAAAATCAACCTCGGCTCCTGCATAATCATTCAAGGCCATTTTCGTCATGCCCCTGCCAAAGAATGAATCGGTATCATGGTCATTCACTCTTATAAGCTGGTCGTATATTTTAAGCGCGTCGGCATATTTACCATCATTATAAAGGCTAACACCCTGTGCCTTATCCTGCGCGAACAATCCATTGGCAAAATATAGAAACCCGATTACAGTACAAAAAAAACTCTTCATTAAAATTTATTCTTATGCTTTTTAGCGTTTTTAATATGGGCCAAATGGTGCCCGCAATGCCACGAATATATAAAACAGATATCAGAAATTGCTATTTCTCTTTTCATTTCCGGGTGAAAAACCGTACGCCCCAGTTGCTCTTCCTTTATACTATTCAATAATAACACCCATCGCTTATGCAGCCCTTCAATTAATTGAAGCGACCATTCCACGGGAGCTTCAGTAGTATCCACAAGCCTTGCACATTCTGCTTCCTTGTAAGGCTTTATAGTGGGCTTATCTTCTGTAAGCGCAAGTTTAACACGAATAAAAGCATTCATATGGCTATCGGCACAATGGTGTGTAAGCTGCCTTATGGTCCACCCTTCAGGGCGGTGCAGGTAAGCCAGTTCTTCTTCCGTGCAGGGCACCACTTCTTCTTTTATTTCCTTCGGAAATCTTCCAATCACATCAATGCAATGCTGTATATCTGCATAGGTGAATTCTTTCGGCAATTTCAGTTTGCCGGTGGGGTATTTTAATGTTTCCAGTGTTTCAGTTTCCATAACCGGTTAGGTTTTATACAGCAATATTACAATTTATATTCCGTAATAGAGCCTGCAACACATCTGGGCTGAATACCAGCCTGCTATACTTAATCTGGTAAAAAAATCCTACTTTTGAAACGTAATACCTCCGGAAAGCGTGAAAAAAGTCATCTTCCTTTTTATTTCCCTGGCGCTTTTTTACAGTTGTTCTCATCCGCCCAAAACATGGGCGCCTGTGGGTGCAGGAGTCAACAATCTTGTTTTATCTATTGCACCTTTTAAAGGCGAAATGTATGTAGGCGGCAGCTTCACAACTGCCGGTGGTAAGCAGGTAAACCATATAGCTCGCTGGAATGGCAAAGATTGGCACCTGGCGGGCAAGGGCATAAATAAAATGGTGCTCTGCATGCTTCAATATAATGGCGAGCTGTTTGCCGGCGGGGCGTTCGACAGTGCTGGCGGTAACCCTGCCAAAGCCATAGCCCGCTGGGATGGTAACGAATGGCGCCCTGTAGGTATGGGCATAAACGGCACCGTAAGCAGCTTATGCGTTTACAATAAAGAATTATACGCGGCCGGAAAATTCGATACCGTTGACGGTAAACCGGCGCACTGCATAGCCCGCTGGGATGGACAGAAATGGTCGGATGCAGGAACAGGACTGGATTCCGGAAAATTTAATTTTATATGCGGGCTTGCTGTTTACCATGGCGAATTATATGCCAGTGGAACCTTTAAAGCCATAGCAGGAACCGAAGGCAACAACATATCGCGCTGGGATGGCAAGGAATGGAAGGCTGTAGGAAAAGGCATAAGCTTCCCTGTTACTGCCCTTTCTGTTTACAGAGATGAGCTTTACGTGTGCGGAGTATTTGATACAGCAGGCGGCACCGCAGCTAATTATATTGCACGATGGAATGGCACAGACTGGTCGCCTGTTGGCACCGGTGTGGGCAACGGACAGTTTGCAGCCATATGGTCGCTTGCCATTTATAACAACGACCTAATTGTTGGTGGCCTGTTCAGAAGCGCGGGCGAACAGCAGGCCAACTATATAGCCCGCTGGAACGGCAGCAGCTGGGACCCCGTTGGCGGCGGTGTTAACTCTCCTGTTCATGCACTGGGTGTGTATAACAATGAGCTTTATGCCGGTGGCCTTTTCGATACTGTTGAGGGCCAACCCATGAGCCACATTGCAAGGTGGAAAGGCACAGTAACTGCGAAGTAAAAAGTAATAGGTAGAAGTAATAGCTCTACCATTCATTACCCCAATACACTGATATTTAGGCCTTGCAGCAAGTAACAATCAAATAACTATGCGGAAAAAGCTGCTTTCAGATAAAATAATACTTTTGCCGCAAATAATTCAACTTTTAACAATGAAAAAACTTTACACCTTATTTACGGCGGCAATTTTATTCACCGCTGCAACAACTTATGGCCAAAATTATACCCTATTTGGCAACGCTCAAAATGGCGGCTCTAACGGACGAGGTACTTTATTCCAATACAATATGAAATATGGTATTACCAGCGCACCCGTAAACTTTAGCGATAGTATGGGCAGCTACCCCAACTACGGTGCTCTTACATTAGACTCAGCTACAGGACTTCTATTTGGAACAACCTATGAAGGCGGACGTTATTCTTACGGCACTATTTTCAGTTACGGATACTGCAGCGGCTACCAAACTATGGTAAATATGCAAACCAATGCACCGGAAGGAGATTATCCTGAGGGTAACCTTTCATATGACAAAACTACGGGGCTGTTTTACGGATTAACAGATGAGGGGGGAACATATGACGCTGGAACCCTGTTCAGTTTCAATCCTGTAAATTCAAAATTTGCGGTTCTGTTTAATTTTAATGAAACTATTGGCACTTATCCTGATGGCTCACTTACATGGGACCCTAACACCCATTTATTTTATGGACTTGCGTCAGAGGGCGGTGCAAATGGCGATGGCAGTATTTTCAGTTTCGACCCCGGCACCGGAAGTGTAAATGTTCTTCATTCTTTCAATTATACTGATGGGAGAAGTGAATATAATTCCTTAACGTATAACCCGGTTAATAAACTGCTTTACGGTACTGCTTCTCAAGGTGGGGCAAGTGGCGACGGAGTTCTTTTCAGTTTCGACCCTTCAACCAATAAGGATAGCACGGTTATTAACTTTAGCGGTTTACCAAATGGCTCTTACCCGGAAAACAACGTGCTTTTTAACCCGCTCGATAGTTTATTATACGGGCTTACATATAATGGTGGCGCAAATGGCGAAGGGGTTATTTACAGCTACAACCCTAAAAACGGACAAGACAGTATACGTGTAATGCTCGATGGCACCAAGGGCTCATATTCTTCAGGCACCTTTATTTATAACCCCAATGATAGCCTGTTATACGCCATGGCATCGCAAGGAGGAACATACGGTCAGGGTACTTTATTCAGCTTTAACCCACGCACTAACTTCGACAGCCTACTCGTAAACTTTGGCTCTCCCGGTGCTAGTTACCCGTATGGCGACCTGTTGCTCGACACCGCAAAAAACCTGCTTTATGGATTAACTGAAGAAGGTGGAACCAATGGCTATGGCGCCGCATTTGTTTACAACATTAAAAATGCTACCGACAGTATTCTTGTAAATTTTAATGATACTAACGGAGCATACCCATACGCATCACTTACTAAACTTAACGGCATGCTTTACGCTACTACAGAAGAGAGTATGCTTTTGGGAAGCAGCAATGGACCCGGCCTTATTTTCAGCTATAACCCTGTTACCGGCCAGGACAGCGTAATGCATCGTTTTATGTTCACAGCCAAAGAAAACTATCCTGAAAATATACACCTTACTTATAACCATGCAAATGGCATGTATTATGGTGTTTCATCCGAGGGAGGTATTTATAATGTGGGTACCCTTTTCAGTTTTAACCCGGTAACCCTAAAGGACAGTGTATTGTTCAATTTTAACGACACTATTGGCGAGTACCCTTATGGTACGCTTACTTACTGCCCTTCAAATCGCTTATTATATGGTACTGCTGAGGAAGGCGGAAGCAATGGTAGCGGAGCCATATATAACTTCAACCCGGTAACAGGTAAAGTTGCTTTAGTTACTAACCTTACGAGCCCTACAGGCACTTACCCTATTGGCGGCTTAACCTACTGCCCTTCTAATGGCCTGCTTTACGGCAATACCGAAGAAGGCGGAACCAGTAGCTACGGAGTAATATTCAGTTTGGACCCTTCTACAAATACATATACCGACATTATTAATTTCAACGGGACAGATGGAAGGTACCCGGAAAGCTCGTTAACATACAATACCGGAAATGGAATGTTTTACGGAATGACCGATCAGGGTGGCAGTAATACTGAAGGAAATATTTTCATGTTTAATCCTTCAACTAATAAAGACAGCCTTCTATACAGCTTTGATGGTACAACAGGTCAAAGCCCGGCAAGCACCGTAACCATGGACCCTTCTGATACTATATTTTACGGAGTGACAGAGAACGGTGGGACAAACGGCGTAGGTGTTATTTTCAGCTATAATATTAACAGCGGAAAGGATAGCACTTTATTTAACTTCGATAATACAAATGGATCATACCCTATTTGCGACCTGGTATTGATAAATACAAAAATTGCAGTTACAGCAACCAAAGATACTTCGGTATGTAAGGGAAGCAACATTACCTTAACAGCTAGCGCAGGCCCGGGCAGCAGCTACACATGGGATAATGGCTCAACCACAAGCAGCATTACCGTTAGCCCATTGGCCGACAGCAATTACAGCGTACTGGTGTGCCGTGGTATTTATAATAAGGATACGACCATAATGGTTACCGTTAACCCTGCCCCTACTGTAACTGTTGCCGGTATGGATACTATTACAAGCGGCTCAATGGATACATTGGTAGCTACAGGCGCAGTTAGCTATGCATGGACAAGCGGCGGCACAAAAGACAGTACTATTGTTTCTCCTGCATCTACCACAACATACACGGTTACAGGCACAGGCGCTAACGGATGTACCGATACAGCAAGCTTTACCGTTGTGGTAAAAATAATTACCGGTATTCAGAATATAACGCAGGATGCCGCATCTGTTTACCCAAATCCTGCTAAGGAAACCATGTATCTTTCATTCAGCATGAAAGGCTCGGCCGATGCTGTTATACAAATAGTAAACATGAATGGCGAACTGGTAATGAGCAAAAATGCAACCATAAACAATGGCGAAGTAATGCCTGTTGACATTAGCAGCCTTGCCCCTGGTGTTTACTTTGCGCATATTACGGCAGGTAAGCAAATAGAGACTGTAAGGTTTGTAAAAGAATAATAAAGCAGTGCGTTGCACGCTTCACTATTTTAGTTAAGATAAAAAAGCCCCCCGAGTACTCGGGGGGGGCTTTTTTATTTAATCTTTCGCTTTAACCTTTACCTGCAGTATAGCTTAATAATAGAATAGGCTTCATTTTTCCCCAGTTCACCGGCTTTGCTGAAATCTTTGCAGGCATCCTCTTTATCATTGGTAAGAAAAAGCAATAAACCCCTGTTGTAATAGGCATCGGCCAAATCGGGGTCATTTTCTATGGCGTTTGTATAGTCTTCTATGGCTCCCTGTGAATCATTGAATTTATATTTTATAAAAGCCCTGTCATAATAGGCAAAAGCAAAGTCCGGCTCTAACTTTATTACCTTATTAAAGTCTTCCAGCGCCCTTTCATATTTTTCATCCCTTTCGTCTTTAACCGCCCCGTATTTTTTGTTTACCTGCAGGTATTGCCTATCTTCATTAAAACGGCTGCGCATTTCAACCTCTTTGCACAAATCAACTCCCCTGGCAAAATAGGCAATAGCATTGCCTGTATCCTGCGCTATAATTTTATTGTACTCCTTTATAGCATCAATAAACAACTGCATGTTTGTTTTCTCAATTGCATTTTGAAGGTGTCCTTCCGCTTTGTTGCTGCTATCCCCTATTGCTTTAATTTGAATACTACCGCTGCTGTCTGCCATATAGCTTTGAGCCTCTGTTTGCTGGTTGGTTAACGAAAAGCCACGGTATTCCTTATTCATTTTTTTCAACAGTACAGGAAAGTAACCCGGTTTTCCTGAATTATTATCCTTCAGTATAATGTAATAAATAGGCACCAGGTCAACACTTATTGAGTCGGCCAATTTCCTGTCGACAGTATTAAAATTAGAATTCAACGCTGACAGGTGCATAAGGGTAACAGAATCATTGGCCCGCTGTGAATTGTTCATGGAATACGAAACCCTGCTCATAATTTTACCAAGGTTATAGTCCGCTTTTGCGCCCGCGTTATCATTTAAAATTTCTTTAATGTGCCCCCTGTTGTAATACGCTTCAATAAAATAAGGAAACAATTCAATTAATTTACTGTAGTCGTCTATTGCTCCCTGGTAGTCTTTAACTATTGCTTTAAGGTTAGCCCTGTTCGATAAGGCTTCTATGTTTTCAGGGTTCAGATTCAGCACTTTGTCAAAATCGGCTATAGCTTCACTGTATTGATATTTACCGCCCTCCATAATACCCCTGTTGAAGTAGGCAAGCGCATTCATGGGGTCGTAATGTATAACCATATTAAGGTCTTCCAGCGCCGCTTTGTCGTCATTCAATTTTTCATCGGCCTCGGCCCTGTTAAAATAGGCCAGTGTACATGCCGAATCCATTTTTAACGCCTTATCATATTGCTCCAGCGCTTCTTTATACTTCTCCATGCCGGCGTATGTCATTCCAATCCGTATATATGCATCTATATTTTTGGGGTCCATTTGCAGCGCCTTGTTGAAATCAATTAAAGCGGTATCGAACTTATGAAGGGTGCTTTCAGCCATTCCCCTACACAGGTACAAATTTGTGCTGCTCCAGTTCAGGCTTAATGCCTTGTTGCAATCGGAAATAGCCTTGTTGCTGTTCCCGGTCGAAAGTTCAGAAAACGCCCTTTCCACATATAATGTAGGGTCATTTTTATGCTGGTCAATAACCTGGTTTATGTCCTCAATTGCACCATCAAAATCGCCCAAACGGTATTTAACAATGCTCCGGTAATGGTAAGCATCGGAAAGGTAAGGGTTATAAAATGAAATGGCGTTGGTAAGGTCAAGCTCCGCGCCCGCGTTATCGTTGAGATAGTATTTGCATACTCCCCTGAAAAAGTAGGCTACAAAATCGCCCGGCCTTACTTTAAGGCATACATCAAGCTTTTGAATGGCGTCGAAGTAGTTGCGGTTTCCTAAATCTGTTTTGGCCTCATCAAGATAGGCGTTTTCATTAAGTTGCGAAAACGCGCTAACCGCAAAAACAAATTGAATAACAAATAGTATCCGGAATTTCAACAATGACATAGATGGGGCGCTAAAGGCTCAAAAATACATTTTACAGGTTTATAGTCGGGTAATTCCCTGAAGCTCCATTAAAAAAGGCACCTTTTTAAAAGTGCCTTCTTAAGCGTTAAGCTTGAATTGAGCTTATATTCAATTGCATTTTACCTGCCGCCGCCATGCTGTCCTTTTTCTGCTTCCTGCATCCTCTGATACTCAGCATATTGGTCAGCGTTAAGGATACCCTTTATTTTTGCATCCCTGTCTTCACGTAACGATTTCATTTTGGTTCTCATGGCATCTCTGTCGCCATTGCTGCTGGTCCTGGCATCCTGCATTGCCTTGGCCGATTCCTGTTCAACAGCTAATATTTTGCTTTCCTGGTCGGGTGTAACACCTGAAACACTCTTTTTTATTTTGTCTGTCTGGCTTTGGGCCATTTGCTGAGGGTCCATGTGTGCCCTTTCCTGTGCTGTAAGATTGAAAGTAATAAAAGCCAATCCGGCTATTGCTAAACTTTTTAGGGTTTTCATATTCGACATGTTTATTGGTTTATGGGTAATTAGACGATTTCCCATTTAATTATTTACGCCCGCAGTATCCAATATCTGTATGTACCTGATTATAAAGATATATTAAATACCATTATTTTTCCGGGTAAGGCAATTCTTCATGAACCCTTCATATTCAGGTTGTATGTTTGTATCATAAAATAACAATAAACCCAAAACGTCATGAAACTCACAAATGTAATAGCTACCGGTGCAATCCTTGTAGCAATCGCTTTCTCGCCTGTTTTAGCAAACGCGCAATCTGCTGCTCAAAAGAAGACAGAAGACAACAAAGCTAAAAACAAAGCTAAAGAATCAAGGGCTGAAAAGAACGGTCACCCTAAGGCTGCTGTAAAGGATGAAAAGAAAGTACAGAAAGACAACAAGAAAATTAAAGAAGGTAAATAAGCCCTATTTATTTCTTGAAAAGAAAAGCCCCCCGAGTACTCGGGGGGCTTTTTGATTAATACAATCTAGCGGGAACTGGGATTTTGCCTAAAAAGCGACTTCGGAACATTTAAGTAATATTCTATAACTCCCGTTTCATAAATCATAATTACCGATTTCAGGCTTGAATGTGTTTGATGCTGTAGCCACATCCGAAAACGAACAATAAAATTTAAATCTACCCAAGTAAATCTACCAACGTGCTTTTCATATTGTTCTTTACCATAAAGAACAGTACCGTCAGTTAACTTATGTTTAATATCAACTGTCCTCATATTCCAAGGTAAATCATAATACTCTACAAAATTATCCATAGCGTTATTTTTTTGTGTGTTAATATTACTCGAATTTAAGTATAATATCAGGAATTTTAAACATCTAATAAGAATGCGTTTTTAACTAAGTTACTAACAATAAAATACACATAAATATTAAAAATATAAAGTTGGTGCAATGTTTATATTCTTACAATATGTATCTACTCGCAAAACAAGAACTTCATGGCTATAAGAGCGTTTATTCGGTATATTTGATGGAACTTAAAGGCACGTGAACTGAAAAATTACTTGTAATGACAACCGAAACTCCATTAGTCAATCCAAAAAACAAATTGGGTTTCTTTAATACTTTCTAATTTATTTGGAATAATTACTTGGCTTTATATACTAACAAAGATGTTTGTCTATGACATAGACATATATCTGATGAATCATTATTTCCCAAACTATGAATGGGTTATTAAGTATAAATTATTTATCTTCATAGGAATCACAATAATAATCTGGGCGTTTACTAAAAACATTAAAGTGGTCAGATGGTTTTTATACCTACTATTCTATCCTTTTATTCTTTTCTTTTGGACAGTCCCTTTTTTAGTTTTTAAATCAAAAAGTTGGACTGTAGCTCTTGCCGTCCTAAACTCAGGCTTAGTATTTTATAAGTCATTTAAATACAACTTCTTCGTGATTGGGATAACATTAATTTCATTCTGCTTATTGTTTCATTTTAAGAATGTATACGTTTTATACTCTGTAATTGGAGTGTTATTAATCATCTTAACAATAACTTATTTGGGCCGACTATATAGTGTATTTAAACCATCGCATATATATAGCATGTATTTAAAACTCGTTAATTTCCTTATAAAAAACAGCCAAAAGATGACTGCTATGGATGAAGAAATTAGAAACCTCCCCGTTGCGAGCATGAACCCTACTCAATTACAAAGGTGGACTGAAAAATTACAGAATATCGTTTTAATTAATAGGGGATGCTATTTTGTGGCATCAAAATTACGCGAATATCAAAAAAGCAATTTAAATATTCTAATATATATATTTCATCTTATTGTATTATTATTGGTAACAATCATTTTTTTTGCTGCAATTAATTTTGCTGTTTTCCAGATTAACCCAGATGCTTTTACTCATTCCAATATTCCAAGTTTTTTCACATTCATTTATTATAGTTTCAATAAAATATACTTTAGTTCAATAAATGAAATTACTCCTGCCAGCTCTCTCTCCGAGGCAGTTTCTATGATTGAGATACTATTTTCATTTTTCTTAGTGTCAATTTTTTTAACCTTAATGTTTAATGTAAAAAGCAAGAAGCAAACTGAAGAATTGGATTCTATAAGTGGAAAATTGAATGAATATGGTAAACAACTCGATAATACTGTCCAAAAAGATTTTGGCTTATCAGTCATCGAGGCTATCCAAGAACTTGAACGTGTGAAATCCGCAATGTTGTGGCTTATTTATTTCTTCTCTAAAAATCTAAATAAGGATTAATACATATCCTTCAAAGAAAACATAACCATTTTTGGCCTGTTAATAACCTCTCCCCTTTTCCGGCCAAAAAAGGTTACTTGTGTAGTAACTTTGTAAGTAACCACTATCGCCAAGGGCAATTCTGCCTAGGCGAAGTATAAACTATATATAATATGAGTACACAAAAAGAGATTGCCCTGCGCATTAACGAGGTGAAATTACGCCTTGAGCATGGGCCAGGAAATGTAGATGAACTGGTAACTGAATTCTCGGCCAAATGGGAAATAAGCCCCCGCACGGTAGAGCGTTATGTGGCATACGCCAAAGACACTATACGCGACGAGTTGAAAATGGGAGATAGTATTCTTGAGGAAGCACGCAATGAGCTAATTACGGAAGAGATGCGTAATTCTATATTGAGCACTATAGAGCTCGATGCCCGGTTATGCGCCATAATAGAAGGCAAACTAATAGCCGAGAAGATTGTCCGCAATAAAGATGGCAACCCTACGCGCATAAGCTGCCTCCCTAGCCACCGCGATATTATTTATGCCATTGATAAGCTATACCGCAGGCGTGGCAGCTACAGAAAACCGGGAGAAAAAGATTTAGCCACACCCATCTTTAATATTGTTGTGCACAACGAAGAAGAAGCCAATGTGTTATATAAAATCAAAAACCAGCCATAAGGTAAAATCAATTTTCAAAACCGACAAAAAAATGTCGGTTTTTGCACAAACCACTGAAAATGAGCCATGTAAAAATGTCGGAAAAAGTGAAGAAAAGCAAAAAAATGTTGGTTTTTGCGTTAGCAATTGCGCCTACCCCCCTCCCCCTAAAGGGGGTGTGGGCAATCAAAGCCCCTTTAGGGGTTTGGGGCAAAAACGACTAAACCCTCATTTTCATTATCTTCGCTGACCGATTTAAAGGAACGCTATGAATATTAGTATAGTAGGAACAGGGTACGTAGGGTTGGTAACCGGCACATGCTTTGCCGAAACAGGTAACCACGTGCTGTGTGTAGATATAGACGAGAACAAAGTTAACAGCATGCGCATGGGTAAAATGCCTATTTACGAACCCGACCTTGATGTGCTGTTTGAACGCAACCTGAAAGCAGGCCGGCTTAAGTTTACCACCCAACTGAAAGAAGCGGTAGATAAAACCGACATTATTTTCCTGGCCCTGCCTACTCCGCCCAATGAAGATGGCTCTGCCGACTTGTCTTATATATTAAAAGTAGCCGACGATTTGGGTAAGATGCTTACCGGCTATAAGGTAATTGTAGATAAAAGCACTGTGCCTGTAGGTACAGCCGAAAAGGTGCGCGAGGCCATTGCAAAGAATTGCAAATGCGATTTTGATGTGGTATCGAACCCTGAGTTTTTACGCGAAGGCTTTGCAGTAGATGACTTTATGAAACCCGACAGGGTGGTTATAGGCGTATCGGGCGACAGGGCACGCAAGCAAATGGAAGAACTCTATAAACCTTTTGTGCGCCAGGGTAACCCGGTTTACTTTATGGACCTTCGCTCGGCCGAGCTTACCAAGTATGCTGCCAATTCATTCCTGGCTACCAAAATATCGTTCATGAATGAAATGGCCAACCTCTGCGAAAAGGTGGGTGCCGATGTTGATATGGTACGCATGGGTATTGGTTCCGACCCACGCATTGGCAAGCGGTTCCTCTTCCCCGGCATTGGGTATGGCGGAAGCTGTTTCCCAAAAGACGTAAAGGCATTGGTGCAATCGGCTAATGAAAATGAATACGACTTTAAGATATTGAAGTCGGTAATGCAGGTAAACGAAATACAAAAGCATATACTTATTCCCCGTGTTAAAAAGCATTTTGGCAAATTAGCCGGACTTAAAATAGCCATGTGGGGCCTTGCTTTTAAACCCGATACCGATGATATACGCGAGGCATCTTCACTGGTTATGATAGATGAATTGCTGAAAGAAAAAGCAACCGTTACTGCCTTTGACCCTGCAGCTTCGGAAAATGTTAAAAAACTGATTGGCGATAAAATCACCTACGCCGCTGATGAATACGCAGCGCTTGACGGAGCCGATGCGCTTATTATAGCAACTGAGTGGAGCCTTTTCCGCACACCCGATTTTGCAGAAATGAAAAAACGCCTGAAAACCCCAGTGATATTCGACGGCCGTAACCTTTACACAGCTGACCAGGTGGCAGAACATGAAATGATATATTATAGTATTGGCAGAAGCAAGAGATAAAAGTCCGTAAAGCGGAAAGTTCGTAAAGTTCTTTCTACTTTATAAACTTTATGAACTTTATAAACTTATAACTGAAAGATGAAAAGGGTATTAATTACAGGAGCAGCAGGATTTTTAGGTTCGCACTTGTGCGACCGCTTTATAAAAGAAGGTTATCACGTTATTGGTATGGATAACCTTATTACCGGCGACCTGCGCAATATTCAGCACCTTTTTAAACTGGAACATTTTGAGTTTTATCATCATGATGTTTCAAAGTTTGTATTTGTACCGGGCGAATTGCACTATATTCTTCACTTCGCTTCCCCTGCCAGCCCTATAGATTATTTAAAGATACCCATACAAACCCTGAAAGTAGGCTCGCTTGGCACGCACAACTTATTGGGACTTGCCAAAGCTAAAAACGCAAGGATACTTGTAGCATCAACATCAGAGGTGTATGGAGACCCTCTTGTTCACCCGCAAACAGAAGAATACTGGGGTAATGTAAACCCTGTAGGCCCTCGCGGCGTTTACGATGAGGCCAAACGCTTCCAGGAAGCTATGACCATGGCTTATCATACTTTCCATAAACTTGAGACACGCATAGTACGAATATTTAATACCTATGGCCCGCGAATGAGGCTTAACGATGGACGTGTGTTGCCTACATTCATAGGCCAGGCCATGCGCAACGAGCCCCTTACCGCTTTCGGCGATGGCAGCCAGACACGTTCGTTCTGCTATGTATCTGATTTAGTGGAGGGCATTTACAGGTTATTGCTCAGCGATTATTCAAACCCTGTAAACATTGGTAATCCCAGCGAAATAACAATGAATGAATTTGCCGAAGAGATTTTAAAACTTACCGGCAGCAACCAGAAGATAATACATACTCCTTTGCCTAAGGACGACCCTAAGCAGCGCCAGCCCGATATTACACTGGCTAAAAAGTTGTTGGGATGGGAGCCTAAGGTTAACCGTGCAGAAGGTTTGAAAATTACGCTGGAGTACTTTAAATCCCTGAGCCCTGAAGAGTTGCTGAAATCTGCTCCAAGGTTTGCATAACTACAATGCCCACTACCAGCGAACTCATTAATTACCTTTCAGGTTTTGTAACCGACGAACGCAAAAAGCGCTTTGAAGAAGTAATGCAAAACCGTACACGCTATGTTACTATTGGCCTTGAGGATATTTACCAACCGCACAATGCCAGCGCAGTGCTCCGTTCCTGCGACTGCTTTGGCATACAGGATGTGCACATTATTGAGAATGAAAACAAGTACACCATAAACCCAGATGTAGCGCTGGGTTCATACAAATGGCTTACGCTGAACCGCTATAATAAACAAGGCAACAACAATACCGTTAGCTGCATAAATACACTTAAAGAAAAAGGTTATGCTATTGCAGTAACTTCTCCGCACAAGGATAGTTACACTATTGAAAATGTGCCTTTAAATAAAAAGCTGGCTCTCTTTTTCGGTACCGAAATGCAGGGTATGTCGGATGAATTGGAAAAGAACGCTGAATTGTTTGTGAAAATACCTATGATGGGTTTTACTGAGAGCTTTAACATATCGGTAGCTGCCGCATTGAGTATGTATACACTCAGCAACCGTTTAAGGAAGGAGAATATACAATGGCAGATAAACGAAGAAGAAAAAGAAGAGATATTATTACAATGGTACCGCAACACCATACCCAAAGCGGAAATAATGGAAAAGGATTTTTTGCTGAAACATAAATAATGTTACAGTAACCTATTCCGCAACTATATTCCAACAGATTATATATTTTTGGATATCATTGAACCCTGATGAAGCGATTCTTTAAAATATTACGCTATTTTATACTTTCCCTGATTGTAATATTCGGGCTTATTTACATTTTCATATCTCCTATTGCCAAGTACATTATTCAGAAGAACAGTATGAAATGGCTGGGGCGGCAAATAACTATTGATGCATTAAAGGTAAATGCATTTAACGGCTCTGTATACATCAAGAACGTTCATATATCTGAAGCCGATACCACAAAGGTCTTCTTCGAATGTCACGATGTATATGTGAAGATGCGGTTGATGAAATTGCTCGGCAAGGTTTTTGACATTGAAGAAGCCCGCCTTGACGAGCCTGAAATAACAGTGGTGCAGGATGGAAACAAATTCAATTTTGATGACTTGTCAAAACGCTTTGCCTCAAAACGTACTGAGGGCGACACTAACCTGAGGGAACCTGCCAGCCACTTTTATATACACAATATTAAACTGGTGAATGGTAACATTACCTATAACAACAAGACGGTCAATAATGTCTTCCGCATACATAACATTAACTTTAATTGCCCGGAATTTGCATGGAACACTGTAATGGCCAACCTGCACCTCGATTTTAAATATGGCATTGGCGGCGACTTTAACGTTGATGCCGGCATTAACCGCAAAACGCTTGAATATAATGTGGGGCTTTCGATAGACAAATATGATTTGAGCCAGTATTACGCTCCGCTTAATGCATATATGAAAATCTCTTCTATTGCGGGCTCGCTTACCACTAAATTACGATTGCATGGGAAAATTAATAGCCCCAAAGAATTTGCCATGTGGGGTTATTTGCATATAAATGATGTTGATGTAAGGGATACTGCAAAAAAGAAACTCTTCGCAATGGGAGAACTGCTTATATCTGTCGACACTATAAATGTTAAACATGGCCAGTATATTTTCCACAATATTTTAATGGATAAGCCATATATGGTATTTAATTATTACCAAAATGGCAGCAACCTTAGCCACCTGTTTAAACACCAGCAACCAAAAGAAGAAACAAAGGAAGAGGCAAAAGGAGAACCGAAAGATACAGCTAAAGGCAAGAAAAAAGCTGACTACACCAATCTATTTACATTCATTTCATCGAACATTAAAAACATGGCTGCAGACTACCTCAACGCCAGTTACCATGCCGACAGCATAGCTATACGTAATGGAGAATTTATATTTAACGATAATACCGCCGACAATAAATTCCATTACACCGTTTCAAAAATAACCCTGGTAACTAATGAAGTTGGGGCAAAGAATAAAAGCGTGAACTTCACCGTATCTGCCAGCCTTAACGATACCGGGAAATTTAACCTGAATGCCGGTATACACTATGATTTCAGGAAGAAAAAACTTGATTATAAAATTACTACCCTGGGCATTTCGCACATCTCACCTATTGCGAAGTATATAATTGAAAAGTACGACACGGCGTTGATTGGCCGCCAGGTAACCATTAGCCATATAAAGATTAATGCTATGAACGGAAGCGTAAATATTAAAGACATAAAAGTGTATGAAGCCCATAGCGATAGTGTATTTTTCGCTTGTCACGATTTTTACGTGAAACTGAACCTCGATAAATTGTTTACAGGGGTTTATGGCATTGACACAATTTTAATTGACCAGCCCCAGATAAGAATAACTCAAAATGGCAATACGTTCAATTTCGATGATTTAAAGAAACGCTTCTCTTCTAGAGACACAACCAAAAAGCAAGATACTAATGCGGCCCCCATACAATATTCCATACAAAACGTAATTATAAATAACGGTAACATTACGTATACCAATGTACCCATTCACAATGTAGCCAGCATTCATAATATTAACTTTAAACTGCCCGATATAAGCTGGAATAAACCGCAAAGCCAATTGCACCTTGATTTTAAATATGGCAAAGGCGGTACTTTTAATATAGATTTAGATGCCAACCTGAAAACATTAGACTATCATGTAGCC
This sequence comes from Bacteroidota bacterium, assembly GCA_013285805.1. GTDB lineage: Bacteria > Bacteroidota > Bacteroidia > JABEUT01 > JABEUT01 > JABEUT01. The sequence continues at coordinate 40,144 of JABDGY010000001.1, forward strand.
CTTAATATTGTTGATTACGACCTGAGCCAGTATTATGCCCCGCTTACAAAATTCATAAGCATGTCGTCGCTTCAAGGGGTGCTTAACACAAACCTGAATATATATGGTAACTTCAATAACCCTAAAGATATTTCATCGGTGGGTTTTATACGTGTAACCGATTTTGAAGTGAGAGATACAGCTAACAGCAAGGTTTTTGCAATGGGCAAGCTGCTTATTGATATTGACACCATTAACGTAAAACATAACCTGTATAGCATTAATAATATTCTACTGGACAAGCCATTTATACGGTTCGATTATTATACTAATGGCAACAATATAAGCCAGATGATAAAATACACCTCCGCTCCCGGGCCTGTAACAGATACTGCCGGGCAGGTTAAGGCCGATTTCTCTAACATCTTTACATTGTTATCATCAAGTATAAAATTAATGGCTGTCGACTTTTTTAACACCAATTACCATACCGACAGTATTACGATACATCACGGGCAGTTATTATATAACGACTACACCCTTAATACCCCCTTTCATTACAATATTTCAAACATTAACCTTGCGACCGACGAAATTAGCGCAAAGAGTAAAAACATAGTGTTTAAAGCAAAAGCCAGGTTAAATGATACAGGAAGGTTCACTATGACTGCAGACATAAGCCTCGACCTTAAGAACATGCTTTTTACGTATAATGTTACTAACCTTCGCATAGCTGACCTTAATCCGTATATGGAATATTATATGGCTACGCCTTTCCTTGGCGGGTATGTAAATTACCAGAGTACCGATTCAATTATTAACCGCTACCTGAAAAGCACCAACCTAATTCATATAGAAGGCCTTGAAGTTGGCAAAAAGACTGATGATAAACCGGTGTACAATGTACCGGTACGTACCGCAGTGGCGCTGTTAAAAGATGAAAAAGGCAACATAGACATTAATTTGCCGGCCAACGGAAACCTTGATGACCCGAATTATAAAGTGGGTAAAATAGTATGGCCCATGATTAGCGACCTGTTGAAAAAATCAGTGGAATCGCCATTTAAACTGCTGGCAAAGACCTTTAAAAAGGACCCAGAGGCGCTGAAGGAATTAAACTTTGACTACATGCAGGAAGAACTTGCGGAAAAAGAAGTCCGCAAACTGGATGATATTTATACTGTCCTTAAAAAGAAGAAAGAACTTAACGTGGAAATTATACAGGTAATTGATAGCATGGAAGAAAAGGCTGAACTGGCGCTATCGCTGGCAAAGAAACAATATTTTGATGAAACCAAACGCACGGTAAGCGACAGTTTGCTGAGCAGGCATAAGAAGAAGAAAGAAGGTGTTACCATTGACAGAATTGCTACACACGACACTCTTTTCGATAAATACCTTGATGACAAACTGCACCTTACCGGTAATGAACTGATTACAATAGAAGCTAAATGTATTCAGCTGGTGGGCGACGACTTACTGAACAAGCAAATACACCAACTGATTGAAAGCCGCAACAAACAAGTAACCGAATTCCTTATCAATAAAAAATCGCTATCGCCTGAACGGGTTAAAGTAGTTGTGAATAAAGATTCATTATTCCTCGCTAACTTCCCCGAGCCTGTATTTTATATAAAATACAGTGCGCAAGAATAAATTAATTATCACCCGGAACCATTATCAATGCTCAATATACAGAGAAAATAAAAATATTTTCATTAAAAGTCTACCAAGTTAGTAGATTTTTATATATTTGCCCCCGTTTTGAAGAAATAAAATGAATAAACAGCAACACATAAGTCCCTATTTTAAGCTCCGGATAATGGCTTGCTGCTGTTGTATGCGCCCAAGCGCATAATATTATCTTTGGGCGCTCTTTAGCCCCACCATTACCCCAACAAACTTATTGACCTGAAAAACTATTTAAACTATTATATGAAAACACAATTATTATCAGTAATTACTTTTACAACAACTACATTATTCATTAACTCGGTTAAGGCGCAATCATCAGCCCAGTCGGTTGCAGGCGGCCATTTATGGGGCTCTGTTTTTGGCGACTATGCCTATGTGGCCCATGGCGACTCAGCAGGACGCGGCAACGGAAACGTACAATACAAAGGATTGGGTTCAGCTACAAGCGGCACCTCAAACCCCAATGCTTTTGAAATACGCAGAGCATATCTTGCCTATGATTATGTGATAAACCCAAAGTTTACAGTCAATGTACTACTCAACTACGATGGTAATACAGATGCCAATGGCAATAGAACCTTCTTTTTAAAGGTAGCATCATTCACCTGGAAGAACATCTTTCCGAAAAGCGACCTGGGAATTGGCCAGCAACTTACCAATTCATATACTGATAGCCCATACCAGACGGAACAACTCTTTGGGTATCGTTCTATTGAACGTAGCTTGCTCGACATGCGCAAGGTTGACGGCGCTGCAGACATGGGCGCTAAGCTTACCGGAAGGATTTGGACCGCTAAACCTGCCGATACAGGCAAAACTCATACGTTTATAGGGTATAGCATAATGATTGGCAATAATTCCGGGTATGCACCTGTTCCCGGTTTTTCAGCTACAACCCAGCCCTTCAATACTACAACCGACAAGGATAAGAAATTCAGGGGGAATGTATACTTGAATACACTCAATGGTAAATTAACCCTTGGCGCGTATGCCGACTTTATAAATTATGGCAACGCGGCTTATACCCATACGGGCATTTATCCTAATTCGGTGTCAACTATAAAAGGCTATGCTGTTTACAAACAAAAGCACTTTGAAATTGGCGTAGAAGGGTTTCAACAATCGGGAACAAATGACGAGTTTATTGTTTACAAGAAAGGAACCGGCACAAACGACACTACTACGGCTACACAAGCAGGGTACTCACTATTTGCCTACCTGAATATTTTACCCAATAAACTTAATATTTTCGGCAGGTACGATTACTATACACCCGATACCAAAATAACCAATAATACCAACATTACATATACCGACAAGCTAATACCCGCTAATACTTATACCGAGACATTTATATCAGGTGGCCTTGACTGGACCCCTGTGGATGACAAGAAGGTACACTTTATGCCCAATATATGGTACGATGGAATTAACGGTATAAGTGGTTCCGATAATTTGAAAAGCAGTTATTACCTTGTTTACAGGATAACGTTCTTCTATATATTTAAATAACTACCAAGGGGGCTCTTCATCATATACCAACCACTATAACATAGTCGATAAGTACTACCAGGCCTATTACGTTTATTAGAAAGCCAATGAATGTGAGAAATGATGAGCTCCCTCTTTTTAGCCCTATAACACTTAACACCATACCAAGAACTATGCATGCAGCACCGGCTCCAAAACTTACGCCTAATAAAGCCATACCTCCAATGCCTGCAAGTATGCTGACTATAGCCAATTCTATGTTTATTTTCCTGTCGCGGCGTTCATTCTCTTCCCAATCGTGGTCGCCTTTGGAATTATCTTTTACAAAATTAGTTTGCGGGGCTACCACTTGCTGCAGGGTTTTAACAGATGCATGCGTTGGCGCATCAGCCAACGTTGAAGGTTGTCTGTTTATTTGAACAGGACGAAGAACTTCAACAGGCTTAACAGCAATCTCTTTTCTTTCATCTGCAATAACATTTGACTTGCTTACACTACCCGATGCAATACTATTATAGTGCCTGGCCTCTGCTACTGCTCTGTTCACTTTACAATGTGCAAAATTGAAATAGTATCCTGTTTTATATTTCCTTTTCCCAAAAGAAGAGGCAAGCTTGCCCCCTGTACTACAGGAACAAAGTAACGCAGAGATAAACAAAAAGAAAATAAAATAAGTAGCAGTATAGACCTTCCTCATGTACTAAGCACATTTACATAACTAAGATACATCTTTTTTCCCATCACTATGCTTTAAATAAAAAAGCCCCCCGGGTGCCGGGAGGCTTTTTACAAATTATCCTTCGCTTACTGCTTAATAAACCTTACTACTTCCGTAGTCTTGTCAGTAGCAATTTTAACAAAATAAGTTCCATTGGCAAGTGTATTTATATCTAATGGCATGCTCTCACCATTGCTTATAGAAGTGTTCATGGTCATCACTTCCCTACCGGCTTCATCAAATACATTAATAACAGCAGGCACATTGCTTCCATTCAATTTAAAGCTCAGACTTATCGATTGCGTAGCAGGATTTGGATATAAAGACGCGGACGCGCCATTTATAATATTAGGTACACTAAGCGGGCTTACCGTTACAGTAAAACTGGCAGTATCAATACAACCGTTAGCATCGGTACCGGTAACGGTATAAGTCATATTACCAAGCGGTGCTACAATGGTAGTATCTGAAGTACTACCGGTCGTCCACACGTACGAAACAGCTCCGCTGGCTGTTAACGTATCATTAGTCCCCATAGTTATATTAGTGGTACCACTTACTGTTATTGCAGGTAACGGGTTAACGGTAACATTAATTCCTGAAACAGTATCCATACACCCATTGTTGTCTGTAACAACCACACTGTAGGTAGAATTTGTTAAAGGCATTACAAGCGCTGTATCATTTATACTTGCATTGCTCCAGTTATATGAGAAGGGGCCATTTCCGCTTGCATTCGCCATAAGGCTGTCTGTCATACCGGCACAAATTGTAAAATTGCCTATTGCATTACCCGTTACAGCTACCGAAGGTGGCAAGTTTTCCGTTACAGTAACACCGGCTGATGTGCCTATTCCAAGACAGCCATCAGGGCTTGTAACGGTTACTGAATCGTTTACAGAACCATATACTATAACCGACTGCGTAGTTTGCCCTGTTGCCCAAAGGTAAGAAGTGCCTGAATCAGCCGTAAGTATTACTGAGTCGCCCTGGCAGAATGTAGTAACTCCACTTGCCGTAACGTTAGGCATAACCACTATGGTAGCTGCACCATAACCTGATAATGCAGCAGGATCAGCCATAAAGTTTGTTGCAAAACCGGTAAGGGCAAAATTGTTCAACGTAAGATCATAACCATTGCCTGAACTGTCGGCCAGTATTGTTATTGCTGTATTATCACCTCCATTGTTACCCTGGTTGAAATGATAAACAGCCAGCAATCCTGGAGTAGAAGCGCTTACCTCTAAGGTATCGCGGTAATTTATTTCAGTTTCACAAAGTGCGCGGCTCCAGAAACGAACTTCGTCAATGCTTCCGTAAAAATTCTCGGTTCCTGCCTGGTCAGAACCTATAGCAAATGCTCCCGCTACCGGGTTAGGAGCAGCAGTATTGGATGTCAGGATATAAGGAGCTCCATCGAGATAAAGCATCCATGTACCATTGCTGCAAACCACTGAAACAGTTTGCCACATTCCCGGTGTCAATGCTGCGCTTGACTGCATTACAGTTACACTGCCAAGAACAACTGAGAGCTGGTAACTATTAGAAGCATCTATGAATACGGCATACCCGTTTGTACCTGTATTACCGTTAGTAACTATCATTTCATTATTAGAATAGGCAGGGCCGTTCCAGTATACACGTGCTTCAAATGTAATGTTATTGGTAAGCGTTGAGAATACCGGGCTTGATGCATAACTGCTAACACCATCGAAACTAAGCACATTGGCTTGTGCACATGCTTCATTTATTGGTGCGCCTTGTACAAAATTGCTGGTATCGCTCCACATGGTGAAATTATATGCGGTAGCATTGTTTCCGTTACCGCTTGAATCAGGGATAACAGTTGTACCCTCATTATCACCATAAGCTGTGCCATTATTAAATGTATAGTAAGCTACTAAACCACTTGAAGGTAAACATACCGCATTGTCCATTGTACTTGCAACAGCTTCAGGGCTAAGAGCGTAATTCCATATTTTCACCTCGTCAATAATACAGTTTCCGTTGTTAGTAGAATCATTATATGCACCTATACGTACCATATTTCCGTTAGTATAGGCCGCTAATCCTGAAGCCTGGGACACCATTACTCCATTTTTATAAAGGGTCATTACCTGGCTGGTTGCATCGTAGGTTACTGCCACATGATACCATACACCCAAGCTAAGTGGGTTGGGATCCTGAACCGCATTCCAATTACCATTATGTCCGGCCTCTAAAGTTAGACCCGGAGCGCCAAGCGCATGCTGTCCGTCCGCGTCGCCACCTGAAACAAAGTTGTTAAATGAGCCATTATCCGATACCATATATATCCATGCTTCTTTGGTGTACGAAGGGGTCAATATGTTTCCTGCAACTACATAATCTTTATTATTCACACCATCGAACTGCAGGGCAGTGTTGCCAATGCCCGTAGGGCATATATTCACAATCGGGGCGCCGGTTTCAAAATTTGAAGTGCTTCCGGTAAGCGAAAAATTATTTAATATGCCGAAGTTGCCATTACCCGATAAATCGGTAACCGAAGTAATGCCGGTATTATTACCTCCTGCAATACCCTGGTCCATGTTATAATACAGCGCAAGGCCTGTTGCTGGTGCACAAACGCCATGTGCCATGTTATCCCTTATCTTCGCTTGCGAAAGCGCAACACTCCATATACTAACTTCATCGAGTGAGCCGTCGAAATATTCGCTGCCACCCGGCCATGTGAGACCAACGGCAAAATTGCTTGCTGCGGGTATATTATCCGAGCCGGGGTTATCGCTACCAATAATATTTCCATCTAAATACATTGTACGTGTTGTGCCATCCCAGGTAACAGCCACATTATGCCATGCACCCGAAATATCTCCTGTGGTAACAATAAGGTCATTGCCCCACCAATAGTTAATTATCTGGCCACCACCGCTAGGGTCAAGGCGTAACGCGTTTACCTGGCCGTTTGTTCCATAGTTACCCCAGCCCGCAATACCATATACTCCCATTGAATTGGCATAGAACCATGATTGGATGGTGTATGGGGAATTACCGATTGGAATATTTGCAGGTGATGTAACGCTCAAATAATTACTTGAAGCAATTGCAAAGTTTAACGAGTTGTTTAGCGGGCTTGCATTTACGGACACTATGCCGGCTGCAAAAACAGACAGCAAAATCGTTTTAATTGAAAAAGTAATTTTCTTCATGGTTTTAATATTTTGCCCGAAATTAATACAATTTCATTAGTCAATCATTACCTAATTTTAAGCAATAGTTAATAATTCAAAATAGGATGACCGTAAGGCTTTAATATAAATAAGTGCATAAAAAAAACCTGGCGCTTAGGCCAGGGTTTCCCTTTATAAATCCATCATAGCTAAATCATCCGCATTTTGTGTAGCCGCAGTTTTTACACTTCAGGCAGCCTTCTTCGTAAATAAGGCCGTTTTCATCTCCGCAGCTCGAACATTTTTTGTCCTTGCTCTGGGCGCCATCGGGTATATATTTCTTCAATGCCCTTTCAACACCTGCTTTCCATGTATTAATAGAATCATCGTACAGGTTAAGGTTAGCAATAAGGTCAACTACATGCGGTATTGGCATGCCATGGCGCAATACGCCTGATATAAGCTTGGCATAGTTCCAGAATTCCTTATCGAAACTACGTGATAAGCCTTCCATAGTAACGTTGTAACCGTCCTTGTCCTTATAACGGAAATCGTACCGCTTCTTGCCTTCTTCGTTGGTGTTCTTTATAACCCAACCCTTCTGAACCCAAGCAGGGAAAATAAATGCATCGTCGGCTTTACCGGTAAACACCTCATAAGGCTTACCATTCAATATACCTACAACAGCAAGCCACTTCTCGGCGCCATTGTTAAAACGTATAACCTCGGCTTCCAGTTCCTTCGGGCGCTTAGGCGGTTGTGTTTCCATTATCTGTCCGTTAGCAGAAACTTTTTTGCTCTTATCCTCAGCTGCAATAAGCACACCACTGCGTGAACCATCGCGGTATACGGTAATGCCCTTAAGGCCATGTTTCCATGCTTCTACATATATCTCACCTACTTTATCAACCGGAACATCGTTTGGCAGGTTAATGGTTGAGCTGATGCTATGCGTTGTATACTTCTGAACAAGCGATTGTAATTCAACACGTTTAATCCAATCAATTTCAGGAGCTGTTGAACCACTGTAAGGGCTTTGTGTAATATCGGTATTGCCTGTAACATCCATCCAGGTCTTCACTTTAGGATGGTACACCATAAACTCTTCCCACTTGTCGCCCATCTTATCTACAAAGTCAACCTTAGCGTTTTTGTCATTAGGGTTAATCTTCCTTCTCCTCTTGTATGATAACAGGTAAACAGGCTCTAAACCCGATGAGGTTTCTGCCAATATGCTTAAGCTACCGGTTGGCGCAACTGTGCTTATGGAAATATTCCTGCGGCCCAGTTTCATCATGCGCTTGTACACATCAGGCATTTCTTTCTTCATCATCTGAACGAACTCAGATGTGTTCTCTATCTTGGAGTCAAATCCTTCAAATGAACCACGTTCTACTGAAAGGTCAATTGAACTGGTGAACTCAGCTTCGCATTTGGTGCGCATAATCTTATCCACTTCAGCCATAGCTTCTTCTGAATCGAACTGGAAGTTAAGTGCAGCCATTGCATCGCCCAGCGCGGTAAAGCCAAGGCCTGTTCTGCGGCCCTTCTTACCGGCTTCGTATAAAAGCTTCCAGGTATTAACCTCAATTTGCTTAATGTCGTATGGTTCTTTATCGGTCTGAATCTTTGATATTATCTTTTCAATAGCCTCCAACTCAAGGTCAACTAAGTCATCCATCAGGCGCTGCGACTCGTAGGTAACCTCGTAGAACTTCTTATAATCGAACGAAGCAGCAGGTGTAAACGGATTATTTACAAAATTGTAAAGGTTAATCGCGATGAGCCTGCAGCTATCGCCACCTTGCATTGCTATTTCAGAGCAAGGGTTAGTCGATACGTTTTTGAAACCGGGGTATACCGAAGAAGTAGAGTACTTGTGCTGGCGATCCCAGAAAATAAGGCCTGGTTCAGCGCTCTGGTGAGCCGCTTTAATAACGGTGTTCCATAAGTCGCGTGCCTGTATAGTTTTGGTAACCGAAGGAGTATCTGATTCAATTGGCCAGCGGTGTGTATATTCTTTGTCGTCAACTACAGCCTGCATAAACTCGTCAGACAAGCGAACAGAGATGTTAGCGCCGGTTACCTTGGTAAGGTCTTGTTTTATCAGAACAAAGTTCTCTACGTCAGGGTGAGCTATGTCTATTGTAATCATTAATGCGCCGCGGCGGCCGTTCTGAGCAACTTCGCGGGTAGTGTTTGAAAATCTTTCCATGAACGATACTGCTCCTGTGGTTGTTCCGGCAGCATTGTTAACTGAAATACCTGATGGGCGGAGTGTAGAAATATCGATACCAACACCGCAACGGCGTTTGAATAGCTGGGCCAGTTGCTGGTCGGTGTACATAATGCCTCCGTAAGAGTCATATATTTCAGGAAGAACCACGCAATTCGACAATGAAGCGATAACATGCTTGTTACCCAACCCAAACATTACGCTTCCTTGCGGAATAACATACTTAAAGCCTTTGAACAATTCAAATATCTTTTCTTCGGAAAGGAGCTCCCTTTTTTGCCCGTATTCAGAAAGGAGGTCGGCCTTACCGTTCATAGTGGAATATTCCGCATACTCTTTTTCTTTGCGTGCGAATTCATGCGCCATGCGTCGGTGCATATCATCGGGGGTGCTTTCCTGCAGGTTTCCGTTCTTATCGCGCAGGGCGTATTTGTTCATCCAGGTTGATGCGGCTAATTCATCACCTCCGAAATACTTTATGCACTTCTCTCTTATCTGCTCATAAGTTAGTGCCATCTTGGTTTGGGTTGCTTGTTCTTTTATCATCGGGCAAAACGTTAAATATTGTTTACGATTCTTTAATTCTCACTTTTCAAAAGCGTATTCGCAAAAATATATTTGTGGCAATTTGTGGAGCCGTATACTGATTTGTATTTTTTAACATGGTTATTAACACTTACCTAAAAACGCCCAACTGGTAAGGATTTGCGACGAAATAAACTTTTCAACAATTTTAGTGCCTCGTCATTAACAATAGGCCTAAATCCTTATAGGGAATCTTAAAAGCCTCTCCTAAATATTTATTTGTCAGCATTCCATTATATATGTACACTCCGTTTCTTATCTTTTCATCCTGTCGTATCAAATTATCCAGTCCGCCTTCTTCGCCTACACGCAACAGCATAGGGGTAAAAATGTTGCTGAAAGCTATAGAAGCAGTCCGGGCCACACGCGATGCAATGTTAGGGACACAGTAATGTGTTACACCATGCTTGCGGAAAACAGGGTCGTTGTGGGTTGTAACCCTCGATGTTTCAAAGCATCCGCCCTGGTCAATGCTCACATCTACAATCACAGAGCCCGCTTTCATATCAGCAACCATCTCTTCGGTAACCACACATGGGGTTCTGCCACCCGTTGAACGTATGGCGCCTATCACCACATCGGCCGATTTCAAATGGCGCGCCAGCACACGCGGACGAATGGTAGATGTAAATACGCGGACGCCTACCATAGTCTGCAACCTTCTTAACCTATATATTGAGTTGTCGAATACTTTTACTATAGCTCCCCTACCCAATGCGGCACGCGCGGCAAACTCGCCAACTGTACCGGCACCCAATATTATTACTTCCGTTGGCGCTATACCCGACACACCACCCATAATAAGGCCGGGGCCGTCGTGTACATTACTTAAATACTCTTCCGCTATAGATATAGACGTTCCACCCACAATTTCACTCATGGAACGGATAACAGGGAATATTCCAGATTCATCCTGTATCCAGTCGAACGCAATAGCATGTACCTTCTTTTGCATAAGGTGCTTAAGAAAATCTTTCGGTTGAACAGTAAGTTGCAGTGCCGAGATAAGCGTCTGTCCCGGCTTCATTCGGTTGGCCTCATTTTGCAAAGGAGGCGCAACCTTCAATATAATATCCGATTTATAAACGTCTTCAGCTGTATAGGCTATCTGCGCTCCGGCTTCACTATAATCGCTGTCCTCAAAGTGGGCGTTTTTACCTGCACCGGTTTCTATAAGCACCTGGTGGTCGTTGTTTACCAATAGGGCCACATCATCAGGTACCAATGCAATACGGTTTTCCTGCGACGATATTTCTTTAGGTATGCCAATATACAGGCTACCTTTCTTTTTTGCCACCTCAAGCATTTCTTCCTGCGGGGCCATAGCCTGAAGCGATAATGACTTGAGTATATCCTGGGATGTTGCCATAAAAATTACGTGGGTTATTTTATTTCAATTTCTCTGTTGCCTTTATCCTTTATATATATATGTATGTTCACTGCATCGGGCGGAATGAGTTCCTTTATGAGTTCGGGCCACTCTATAAAACAATAATTACCTGAATAAAAATACTCCTCATAACCCATATCGTAAGCCTCGTGCACACCCTTAACCCTGTAAAAATCGAAGTGGTAAATAACATGGCTTTTGCCCTGGTATTCATTCACTAAAGCAAAGGTGGGGCTGCTTACCTGCCCTTGAACACCCAATACCTTACAAAGATACTTAATAAAGGTGGTTTTTCCACTCCCCAGGTTACCGGAAAATGTGAACACCCTATTGTTCTTAAACTCGGTTAATAGCTCCTCGGCTACCTGTTTTAACTGGTTTTCTTCTGTTATCGTCCATTTATGCTTCATACACAGCTATTTCGGCATAAAAATACGGAATAATGGCGCTCGTTCGAAATTACAATGCTGCGTTAGGGATAGTAGTGGAAAGCCCACAGCGTAGCGAGGACTTGAAACGAATAGCCCGACCCAAAGGGGGAACGCCCAAATAAGAAGAATAATTAAATACCAACAATTATTACTTAGGCGACAGCGCCACCAATGGAATAATCATTTCTTCTAATGATATACCCCCATGCTGGAAAGTATCCTTATAATAGTTAACGTAATAGTTAAAGTTATTGGGATAAGCAAAGAACTTGTCTCCTTTCACAAAAACAAATACGCTGCTTACATGCTGGCGAGGCAAAAAGGCCTCGGCCGGGTTTTTAACCGCGAATACATCTTTAGCCTGGTAAGTAAGGCTCTTGCCCGACTTATAGCGCAGGTTGGTATTGGTGTTTTTATCTCCTATCACCTTCGTCGGCTCGGTAACCTTTATGGTACCGTGGTCGGTGGTAATAATAAGCTTACCCTTTTCAGCGGCAATGTTCTTTAATATATCATGCAGGGGCGAATGCTTGAACCAAGAAAGCGTAATAGAACGGTATGCAGCATCGTCGCTGGCAAGTTCTCGTATCACTTCCATTTCGGTACGGGCATGCGACAGCATATCAACAAAGTTGTAGACAATCACATTCAGCTTGTTGCCCATAAGTGAGTGAATATTATCGGCTAACTGCTTGCCGGCGTTATGGTTTGTTATCTTATGGTATGATATCTTAAGATTCTTACCCAATCGTTTAAGGTTGCCCTCCAGTAATTCCGCTTCATTCAGGTTCTTGCCGCCTTCTTCTTCATCATTAAGCCACAGGCCCGGGTGCATCTTCTCAATTTCCGATGGCATAAGCCCTGCGAATATGGCATTACGTGCATACTGGGTACAGGTTGGCAATATAGCGAAGTACGATTCTTCTTTGTCTACCTTAAACAGTTCTTCAATTTCAGGTTGCAATACCTTCCATTGGTCGAAGCGCAGGTTATCAATAAGCACCATGAAAGTCGGCACAGCTTCTTTTTCCACTAAAGGCAATATCTTATTCCTCATCAGTGTATGCGACATTGCAGGAACATCGGTTGTTTTGCGTTGCAGCCAGCTGATGTAGTTCTTCTCTATAAACTTGCAGAACAGGGTATTGGCTTCAGACTTTTGCATCTGGTAAACCTCTTTCATACTTTCATCGCCCGATCTTTCAAGCTCAAGCTCCCAGTAAATAAGCTTCTTATATACGTCTTCCCACTGCTTATAAGTAAGGTTATCGCCCAGCATCATACCTATATTACGGAATTCCTGCTGGTAGCCCGATGTGGTCTTCTCGCTTATAAGACGGTTCTTGTCAATATTCTTCTTTATAGAAAGCAATATCTGCCCTGGGTTAACAGGCTTAATAAGGTAGTCTGATATTTTAGAACCTATAGCATCGTCCATAATGGCCTCTTCTTCGCTCTTGGTTATCATTACCACAGGCACACGCTGGTTAATGTTCTTTATTTTGCCCAGGGTTTCAATACCCGAAATGCCCGGCATGTTCTCATCGAGAAAAACTATATCGAAAGGCCCTTTGGAAAATTCCTCCACCGCGTCGTTACCATTGGTAACTGCTTTAACATCATATCCTTTTTCTTGTAGATATAAGAGGTGGGGTTTCAGAAGGTCTATTTCATCGTCGGCCCACAGAATGCTTATTTTTCCCATTTTTGCGAAGTATTACAAAGTTTCTAATCAGTCTTCAAAACATAATGAATGGTGTTTACACTCATTCATTACAAAGATAACGATACTTATCCAGCATTATTGGATGCCAATTGTGAAAATGTGTTAAATTATACTACTAACCACTAAGACACTTAGAGCACTTAGACTCACTTAGTGAAACTTTGTGAACTTAGTGCCTTAGTGGTAAAATGAAAAAAGCTATATGATAAAACGCAAAATAGTCAACGACCCCATATATGGTTTTATAACCATACCCGACGGAATAATCTTTAAACTGGTAGAGCACCCCTACTTCCAGAGGCTTCGCCGCATACAGCAATTGGGCATAACCTCGCTGGTTTACCCAGGCGCTATACATACCCGTTTCCATCATGCATTGGGCGCCATGCACCTTATGACCAACGCTATTGAAACCCTGCGCAGCAAAGGCATAGAGATTACAGATAATGAAGCTGAAAGCGCACAGATAGCCATATTACTCCATGATATTGGCCATGGGCCATTCTCGCATATACTGGAACACAGCATTGTAAAAGGTATATCTCATGAGGATATATCTGCCATGCTAATGGAGAGACTGAACAAGGAATTTAAAGGCAAGCTGACACTTGCCATCAAGATTTTCCGTGGCGAATATCACAAAAAGTTTTTGCACCAGCTTGTCTCCAGCCAATTAGATGTTGACCGCCTCGACTACCTTACCCGCGATACTTTCTTTACCGGTGTATCGGAAGGCGTAATTGGTTACGACCGCATTATAAAGATGCTTACCGTTGCCGATGGAAACCTTGTAGTGGAAGCCAAAGGCATTTATTCCATTGAGAAATTCATTATCGCGCGCAGGCTTATGTACTGGCAGGTTTACCTGCACAAAACAGTGCTGAGCGGCATGGAACTTTTAGTGAACATTTTAAAACGCGCCAAAGAATTGGCCGATGCCGGAGAAGAACTTTTCTGTACACCTGCGTTCGCTATATTCCTTTTCAACGACCTGGGCAAAAAAGATTTCGCTAAATATCCCGACCTGCTTGATGCTTTTGCGCAATTAGATGATTATGATGTGCTGAGCTCCATAAAAGTATGGACCGGCCACGATGACAATATCCTCTCTACATTATGTACCTGGCTCATTAACCGCCACCTGTACAAAATAGTATTACAGGATAAGCCCATTGCCAAAAGCCAGTTGAAAATATTACAGGAGGAAGCTATGGACAAATACAAGGTTACGGCTAAAGAAGTGGGCTACTTTGTATCAACCGACCAGGTTACTAATGATATTTACAGCACCCAGCAGGTACGGATAAATATTGTATACCCCAATGGCAAAATTATGGACTTCACCAAAGCATCGGACAACTTAAATACCAATGCCATTAATACGGTGACAAGAAAGTATTTTGTGTGCTATCCGAAGGGGTTGATATAATTTTTCTCTATGCCCTTCTACGATTTACCCAAACCCGAGCGCGAAAAGCTGGTTGAGAAAATAACCAATACCATTGCTGCTGAAATAAATTCAGGTAAGCTGAAAAATACTGTCGCCTATTTTTCAGATGAAGACACCTACATACGCAAAAGCGCATACCTGGCTATTGGCAGGATATATGAGGAAAGCAAACCGCTGCAAAAGAAAATACTGGCTATACTCGACAAGCTACTGAAAGATGAAGATGCCAAAATAAGGCAAACGGTTATTAACGCAGCGGGAGAAATTGGTAAAACCGATTTCGACATTGTTCAGCACTTTTTTGATACGGGATTATTTGATGAGCACCACTCCGTTCGCAATGCTGTAATAGGTTCTATGAAAAAGATGGGAGAAAAGAATCCGAAGCCGGTGCTTGCATGGTCGAAGAAATACTTGCACCATACCGATAAAGAAATACGCCGTGAAATATGCCACGGTATTGAGTTGCGTGGGCGCACCCACCCACGGGACATTTTGCCTTTACTTAAAGAATTGCAACACGATAAAACGGCTCGTGTAAGAAACACGCTTGTGCATGTGCTGGGGCAAATAGCCTACAAAAAAGGCTGCCTTGAAACTGTACTGAAAGACTTAAAGACATGGGACAATCCCGAATTAGTTGCCGATGCCATTGAAGAGATTATAGATGTACACGACAGGTACAAGAATTTTTCTTTCTATACACAAAAGGAAGCGAAAGAGATAGTGATAAAAGCCGGATACTAATCAGTTTTTAATCTCCATCGCCACTCTAAAACCTGTATCATTCGACCTGTAATTAGTTGAATCGTAACCTTGCTGCACAGGTATGCGCAAAAAGTAGCCCATATCCTTCCAGCCCCCGCCTTTGGTAATGCCCTTCTCTCTTACAAATTGCCTTACATTGCCTGCCATATTATACAGGCCATATCCGTTTGGCCAGAACGCTTTAACCGGTGCCGTTGCCTCATACGAATGCACATCGTTGCAGTTGTATGAATCTAAAGTAGAAGGCGCTGTTGAGCCCACCGGAAAGTCACCCGCGGTAATTGTATATGATTCGTGCTTACCATTTTTAGTGCGCTTAACACCTATTATAGCGCCCTGGTCAACCGGAATAAAATCGGCCTGCCACTGCCCCTTATCATTTTGCAGGCTGTACCCCTTCCAGGGAAATAATGGCAACGCCAATCCGCCCGAAGCAGCCTGTTCCCATTCATAAACAGTAGGCAATGTAAATTCAACCTTACTGTATTTCCGCTTATCTTCCTTCATGTAATGCGTTGTGAGCCATTTGCAGTAATACTCCGCCTGTTCGTGCGTAACTCCAACCACTGGATAATCGCCATAAGCCGGATGCCAGAAATACATATTTGTATATGCCTGCATACTCCATCTATTCCTACTCCATACAAGGGTATCGGGCATCATCCTCTTATATGCATCCCCGTCATTTTGTTTCAGGTCGTTCAGGAAAAAGCGATACTCCGCGTTTGTCACATCGTGGTCGCACATGTAAAACCCTTTTACCGACGCTCCCCTGAGTTTGGTAGTATCGTAATTCATTTTTACACCGTCGTACAGTTCAACACTGTCGCTGTAAATTATTGAACCTGCCGGAATATATTGCATGGCATTCTCAAAATCTTTTAGCCTGAAGGTAGCATACGGTGTTTTCTTTCCTGCCCAGCAAAACAGGACAACAATGGTAAGAAAAAGGATACGTTTCATTATGGTTGTTTATACCCATAATGCACTTCCCTATGAAAAGATACAGGGAATTTAAGAATTATGATTTAAGATTTTTGGATTTGCTCTAAGGCATTCTCCTTCCCTTCGGGGAGGACGGGAGGGGCCGTTTATTTTTTTTATTGTACTTTTACGGCATGGAATTTTCTGCAAATCAAATAGCTGCGTTAATTGGCGGCAAGGTAGAGGGCAATGGCGATGTGAAAGTTAATAAGCTCTCTAAAATAGAGGAAGGCACTCCCGGTTCACTTACATTTCTTTCCCTCCCTAAGTATGTGGAGTATCTTAAAACTACTAAGGCATCGGTTATTATTGTAAGCGATGGTATTACCGACGAAAAGCCGGCCAACACTACCCTTATAAAAGTAAAAGACTCCCGCCATGCGTTTAGTATTTTGCTCGATGCATACCACAAACAGCAATTTGCCAAATCAGGTGTTGAAGAATTTGCGGTAGTGTCGAAATCGGCTAAACTGGGCGAGAAAGTATATGTAGGCTCTCATTCATACATTGGCGAAAATGTTTCTATAGGTAACGGAGTTTATATTTTCCCTAACGTATATATTGGCGACAACTCTAAAATCGGCGATGGCTGCCTTATTTACCCCGGTGTTAAAATTTACCGCGAATCGGTTATAGGTAAAGATTGTACCTTCCATTCGGGAGTGGTAATTGGCTCCGATGGCTTTGGCTTTGTCCCCAACGAAGAAAACAACTACCGCAAAATGCCGCAGGTAGGTAATGTAATTATCGGGGACCATGTTGAAATAGGCTCCAACACCACTATCGACCGCGCTACCATGGGCTCTACTATTATAGGCAAGGGTGTAAAGCTCGATAACCTAATACAGATTGGCCATAATGTGGAAATTGGCGAAAACACAGTGATAGCTGCCCAGGCAGGTGTGGCCGGCTCTACTAAAATAGGCCGCAACTGCATGATTGGAGGACAGGTAGGCATTATAGGACACTTAACCATTGGCAATGGCGTTAAAATTGCCGGCCAATCGGGTGTTGGTGCCGACCTGCCCGATAACGCTGTGGTACAGGGCTCTCCTGCTATTGACCACCTCGACTACAAAAAATCGTACGTGCTTTTCAGGCGACTGCCTGAGCTTTATAAGAAGCTGAAATAAGTAACATTCCCCTGTTAAGTTCTTCGTTAAAAAATGGTCGGTTTCTAAACGAAAAAAGCTTATTATTGCACATTAGTATTTTATTCGTTTAACTCTTTATATATGAGTGTAAAACAACGTACCATAAAAAAACCCGTAAGCGTATCGGGCAAGGGCTTGCATACGGGCATACCCGCCACGGTAACCTTTAAACCGGCTCCTGTAAACCACTGGTATAAATTCAAGCGCATCGACCTACCCAACCAGCCTGTAATTGATGTGGATGTAGACAATGTGTCTGATACTGAACGGGGTACGACCCTTCAGCAGAACGGAGGAAAAATTGCCACTACTGAGCATTTACTGGCTGCCCTTGTAGGACTAGAAATTGATAACGTTCTTATAGAAGTAAACGGCCCCGAAATACCCATTATGGATGGCAGCTCAATGCCTTTTGTACTGGCGCTGGAATCGGCCGGAACCGTGGAACAGGATGCGGAGCGTGTTTATTTTGAACTGAAAGAGATTGTTAGCTATGAAGACCAGGCCAAGCATATAGAAATGCTTGCCGTGCCGCAGGAAACCTTCAGGCTTACCGTTATGGTCGATTATAATTCGGCAGTACTTGGTACGCAGCATGCCACCATATATTCAGCCAGCGAGTTTAAGAAGGAAGTGGCATCATGCCGCACCTTTGTTTTCCTGCACGAACTGGAATTGTTACTCTCGCACAACCTCATTAAAGGCGGTGACTTAGATAATGCCGTAGTACTGGTTGACAGGGATATACCCCAGGAAAAACTCGATTATCTTGCCAAGGTGTTCAACAAGCCTAACGTAAAAGTTGTTCAGAGGGGCATACTTAACAATACTGAATTAAAATTCTTTAACGAACCTGCCCGCCATAAATTATTGGATATGGTTGGCGACCTTGCTTTAGTAGGAATGCCCTTAAAGGCGCATATTTTGGCTGCAAGGCCGGGCCATTCGGGCAACGTTGCATTTGCCAGGAAGCTAAGGGAGGCCATTAAAAAAGATAAAAAAGGTGCACCAAGGTTCAACCCTGCTGCTGATGCCATACTGAACATTAACGACATAATGAAGCTGCTGCCGCACAGGCCCCCCTTCCTGCTGGTTGATAAAATACTCGAGCTCAGCGCAACCCATGTGGTTGGCGTTAAGAACGTAACCATGAATGAAGATTTCTTCCGCGGCCACTTCCCCGGAAGCCCTATAATGCCCGGAGTATTGCAGATAGAAGCTATGGCGCAGACAGGAGGGATACTTGCCCTTAAATCTGTTCCCGACCCTGAGAACTACCTCACCTACTT
Source organism: Bacteroidota bacterium (assembly GCA_013285805.1). Taxonomy (GTDB): domain Bacteria; phylum Bacteroidota; class Bacteroidia; order JABEUT01; family JABEUT01; genus JABEUT01. Next base: position 59,192 of record JABDGY010000001.1, read on the forward strand.
CATGAAAATTGATAATGTAAGGTTCCGTCAACAGGTATTGCCGGGCGACACCCTTATATTCCACCTTGAACTGATAAGCCCTGTGCGCCGTGGTATTTTCCACATGAAAGGCACAGCTTATGTGGGCGATAAAATTGCTACCGAAGCTGAAATGATGGCACAGATAGTAAAGACTAAGGGCACCAACGGAAGCAGCACCGAACAGAAGTTTGAAGCTGTAGAGAATGTAAAGCAATTAATAAAGTAGAACGAATCAAGTATGATATCTCCGCTCGCGTATATAGATAAAGATGCAAAAATAGGGGCCAACGTAACCGTAGGGCCCTTTGCCGTTATTCATGGCAATACTGAAATAGGCGAAGGAACCATTATCGAAAGCCATGCTGTAATAATGGAAGGCTCACGCATTGGTAAACACTGCCATATATTTCCTGGGGCAGTTATATCGGGCCTTCCGCAGGATTTGAAATTCGTAGGTGAAGAAACTACAGTGGAAATAGGAGATAATACCGTTATACGCGAATATGTAACCATTAACCGTGGCACCAAAGCCAACTGGAAAACAGTGCTTGGCAAAAACTGCCTCATTATGTCGTATGTGCATATAGGGCACGACTGCATTATTGGCGACCATGTAATATTATCAGGCTACTGCGGCCTGGCAGGGCATGTGGTGCTGGAAGATTATGTAATACTGGAAGGATATTCAGCCGTTCAGCAGTTTATAAAAATTGGCGCACACGCTTTCTGCGCAGGCGATTCAAAAGTGCGTAAAAATGTTCCGCCTTATGTGAAATGCGCCCGCGAACCCCTTTCTTACATTGGTGTAAACTCAGTAGGGTTAACCCGTCGCGGTTTCTCCGCCGAAATAATTAAACAGATAGAAGACACTTATCGCCTGCTCTATGTAAAAGGCGCTTCAATACCCACTGCCCTTAAACAGATTGAGTCTGAAATACCGGCATCGAAAGAGAAAGAACATATAATACAGTTTATACAGGAATCTGTTAACGGCATTATGAAAGGGCCCGTTCGTGTAAAAGAAACAGCTTCCGAGTCAGTTTCGAAATAACTTACGGTAATGAATATAAAGCTTCAGAACGTAGGTAAACGCTTTGAACGAAACTGGATTTTCCGCAACATTTCTTTAGAATTTACCCAAGGCAAGCGCTATGCAGTACTCGGGCCAAATGGTTCGGGTAAATCTACCCTTATGCGTATTGTCTCAGGCAACGTAACTCCGTCGGAAGGAACAGTGGAGTATTCCAACAACAGTGGCAATGTAAGTATCGACAATGTTTTCACTCATGTATCTATTGCTGCCCCGTACCTCGATTTACCTGAAGAATATTCACTGGAAGAAATAATTACGTTTCATAAAACATTTAAAGCAATTGAAAATAATCTTTCGGCAAAAGAAATTATAGAACTGCTCGAACTTTCGCATACCAAAGAAAAACTGTACAAATATTTTTCGTCGGGTATGAAACAACGCGTTAAGTTAGGCCTTGCCATACTCAGCGCCACTCCCCTGCTTCTGCTCGATGAACCCTCCACTGCCCTCGATGCCAATGCTGTAACATGGTACCAGCGCATGATTAACGATTATGCCATAGGCAAAACCATTCTCGTATTCTCAAACAGCAAGCAGGAAGAATATAATTTCTGCGAAGAGAAAATTTCCATTGGAAAATAATGGTATGGACTTTTCACCTCTTGAACATTCTGATCTTGATTCATTAAAAGAATTTCAACCCGAAGCCTGGACCGACATTGTTCCGCACAACCGGTATTTCATCGACTCACCATTTTGTTACCCGCTGAAGTTGACCATCAATAATAAACTTGTTGGTATAGGCACCTATATAATGCACGCCGATACGGTGTGGCTGGCTCATATAATAATACATAAAGAGTACAGAGGGCATGGCTTTGGCACGCTTATAACCGAAAAGCTTGTAAATAGTATCGATCATAAAAAGTTTAAAACCATTTACCTTATAGCAACGGAATTAGGCGAGCACGTTTATAAAAAACTGGATTTTATAACAGAAACAGAATACCTGTTTTTTAAAGACAGCCAATTAGATAAAAACATTCCTATATCGCCTAACATTATTCCCTTTGAAGAAAAATATAGAATACAGGTGATTGATCTGGACAAAGAAGTATCGGGTGAAGACAGGGAAAACCGGTTGAAGGAAACAATAAACTCATCGCTGCTTTTTATAAAGAATAATGAATTGCTGGGTTGCTATTTTCCCAACCTGGGTGAAGGAATGATAATAGCCCGTACACCGGAAGCTGGAATTGAATTAATGAAATTGCGCTTGCAGTCGAAAGAGCAAACTATAATGCCTGTAGAAAACAACACAGCTATGCAGTTTCTTCTTTCTAATAACTATAAGGAAGTGCGCAGGGCAAAAAGAATGTTACTTGGGGAACGACGTCCATGGAAACCCACCCTTCTATTCAACAGGGTTAACGGGCAGTTAGGATAATCATCCGGGCTTTACCTTCACTATTTTATTGTTTACCGATACATAAACTGTGTTCAAATAATAACGGTTACGTTTTTATGGTATGCACGTATACATTTAGAAAGCGAATAACTTAATACCCTGACTTATGCCAAGGACGAAAATACACGAGCATGCGCAAACCCATAAGGGGCCCGAAATCAAAAAAATTGAAATACGGCATTTGCAGGTAAGCGATTATATCGGGTTATCAGACACTATGGCCGAAGCTTATAAAAACTGGCACGGCACATTGTGGTCGAAGGATGATATACAAAGGTTGATTGATACATTTCCGGAAGGCCAGATAGTGGTTTTGGCGAATGATAAAGTTGTAGGTACGGCGCTCTCCATTATAGTGAACTATGATGACTTTGGCGACGAACACACATATAGGGAGATAACAGGTAATTTTACTTTCAATACCCACGACCCCGACGGAGATACACTATATGGCATTGAGGTTTTTGTTCACCCTGAATTCCGGGGCCTGAGGTTGGCAAGGCGTTTATATGATGCAAGGAAAGAATTATGCGAAAAACTGAATTTAAAGTCTATTGTATTTGGCGGCAGGATACCGAGCTATGCTAACTACTCAACTACACTTAACCCAAGGCAGTATATTGAAAAAGTAAAGACCAAAGAGATATACGACCCTGTGCTTACCTTCCAGTTATCGAACGAGTTTCATGTAATAAAACTGTTGAGCAACTATATGCCCGGCGATGAAGAATCGAAGGCGTATGCAACACTTATGGAGTGGAACAATGTGTTGTATACCCATAAAAGCAGGCATGCGGTAGGTCCAAAAAGCAGTGTCCGCTTAGGTCTTGTACAATGGCAGATGCGTAGTTTCAAAACTTTTGAAATGTTATGTGAGCAGATTGAGTTTTTTATGGACACCGTAGCAGGCTATAAATCCGATTTCATTCTTTTCCCGGAATTGTTCAACGCCCCGTTAATGGCTGAATTCAATAACCAGTCGCAGGCGGAAGCCATACGCAGCCTAACCTACTATACCGAATTGCTGCGCGATAAGTTCATTAATTATGCCATTTCGTTCAATGTTAATATTATAACGGGTAGCATGCCATTCATCCGCAAAGGGCAATTATATAATGTAGGCTATTTGTGCAGAAGAGATGGCTCTATTGAGCGATATACTAAAATACACGTTACTCCAAATGAGGTTAGCGCCTGGGGAATAGTTGGAGGAAGCAGGCTTAGGGTATATGATACCGACGCGGGTAAAATAGGAATCCTTGTTTGTTATGATGTAGAGTTCCCTGAACTGGCCAGGTTGCTTGCACTACAGGGAATGGAGATATTATTTGTCCCATTTCTTACCGATACACAAAATGCATTTACGCGGGTAAAGTGCTGCGCACAGGCACGCGCTATTGAAAACGAATGTTTTGTGGCTATTGCAGGTTGCGTGGGTAATTTGCCTAAAGTGCATAATATGGATATTCAATATGCACAATCTGGTGTATTTACCCCGGCCGATTTTGCGTTTCCTACCAATGGAATAAAAGCCGAGGCCACACCTAATTCAGAAGCTGTTCTTATAGCCGACCTTGAAATGGACCTGCTGAAGAAAGTACGCATGCATGGCAGCGTTCATAACCTGCTCGACAGGCGCACCGATGTATATGAATTACGTCAGCTTAAACCTAATGGCCGGCTCGACCTGCTTAAAGAACACGCAAGAAAGGGAGGCTATACTTTCAATGTAATTAATCCCAATATATTGAAATAGCAAAAAATTGTCGTTTTAACATTGCATTCACTTAACATTTGCATAGTATTCCCTTAAAATTACCGCTCACCGATATTCTTTTTAATAACCTCCATTATATCAGGTATATGCTCCTTATTGTATTATTCTAAATGGTTTTAGGTTTGTTAACATGCTATTAATTTTCAGGAAAAGGGTAAAGTCTTATTTCGCACTCATTAAAATTTTACCTTAGCACAATAATCTTACTTTCCCCAGCATTGAATTCCCTGCAATGAGAAAACTTTATTTTGTTTTTATAGTATTTATATTGGCAGGACATAGTATTGGCTTTTGCCAGACCTCACCGGCTACCTTCATTTGCAACAGTGGTTCCCAGGGAACGGGAACCATACAAACATTCACAGTGCCCCCTTGTGTAGATACTATAACCATAGAGGCATGGGGTGCGCAGGGAGGTAACGGAGGAGGATTAGGAGCAGATATTAAAGGAACCTTTGCGGTTACTCCGGGAGAAGTATTAAATATATTAGTCGGGCAAGCAGGAACTGTTAATGGCGACGGCGGTTCGGGAGGCGGCGGAAGCTTTGTTGCCGACGTTACTAATAATGCATGGGTTGTTGCCGGAGGCGGCGGCGGTACAAGTGGTACAGGCTCCGGAGGCGATCCTGGACTTACTACCACGGCTGCGGGCAATGCCGGAAACGATGGAGGAACAGGAGGCAGCGCAGGCGGCGGCGGTGGCGGCGGAGTGGATAATGCTAGCTGCACCAGCGGCGATGGCGGCGGCGGATTTTGCGGAAACGGAGGCGGAAGTTCAAATGGCGGTGCTGTCGGAGCCGGAGGCGTTGGCTGCGTTAACGGAGGAAATGCAACAGGAATTCCACTATGCGCAGGCGGAGGATTCAGTTATTTAAACGGCGGAGCTGGTGGGCTTGGCTGCACCGGCGGCGGCGGATGCAGCAATAATGCAATATCCGGCGGCTATGGCGGCGGTGGCGGCGCTTGCGGCAGCGGTGGCGGCGGCGGTGGCGGTTATTCAGGCGGAGGTGGCGGCGGTTATTCTTTTTTGAATGGTGGCGAAGGCGGCGGCGGCGGTTCATATAATAACGGAATAAATCAAACTAATACGGCCGGTGTTCAATCGGGGAATGGCCAGGTAATAATAACATGGAAGGCTTCTACTGCAACAGCAACTATAACAGGAAGTACCAATGTAAGTTGTAATGGAGGCAGTGATGGAACAGCCACTGTTACAGCAACAGGAGGGGCTCCCTACACATATTCATGGAATCCCGGAGGACAAACCAATCAAACTGCCACAGGCTTATCGGCAGGGACCTATACCGTTATTGCTACTGATGCCCTGGGCTGTACAGCAAAAGATTCTGTTACTATTACACAACCTGCTCCTTTGCACGACTCAATTGTTTCATTTACCAACGTATCGGTAGCCTGCGGAAGCAACGGCACCGCAACGGTAGGCGTGAAAGGTACGGGCCCCTTTACATATTCCTGGAATAACGGGCAAACTTCTTCTACAGCCACTAACCTTGCTGCCGGCACTTATACAGTAATTGTTACCAATACCAGCGGCTGCACTACAAAAGATTCTGTTACTATTACACAACCTCCATCCCTAACCGTAACAGTCCCCACTACTGTAAATGACTTGTGCAATGGTGGAAATACCGGTAGCGCTACGGCCAGTGTAACAGGGGGAAGTGCGCCTTACAAATATTCATGGAACAATGGAGAAACCTCATCGAAAGATTCATTACTACCTGCAGGCAGTTACACTATATCGGTAACCGATGCTAACGGATGTACCGTAACCGCGACAGTAGTAATAAACCAGCCACCAGCCATACGCGATTCAGTTGCCATAACCGTGAATGTATTATGCAACGGCGGAAATACAGGTAGCGCAACAGCAGGAGTTAAAGGCGGAACAGCGCCTTACACCTATACATGGAGCAATGGCGAAGGCGTTGCTAAAGATTCGCTTCTTGCCGCAGGCACCTATACACTTATAGTGAAAGATGCCAATGGCTGTAAAGACAGCACCAATGCTACCATAACACAACCAGCAGTGCTTAAACTTACGGCGGCAGCCTTTGCTGCAAGTTGTAACGGCACCTGCGATGGTTCGGCAAACGTAATACCTTCGGGTGGAACGGGCCCTTATAAATACCTGTGGAGTAACGGGTCAACCAGTGTGAATGCCAATAACCTTTGTGCCGGGAACTATTCAGTTGTGGTTACCGATGCCAATGGATGCGTGCACGATTCAACACCGCTTACAGTTACGGCCCCTCCGGCTATAACCGCCACTATAAACTCTGTTTCCGCTTATTGCAACCAGTCCGATGGTTCTGCCAATGTTACTGTAGCCGGCGGCACTCCCCCCTACACCTATTTATGGAGCAATGGTAACACCACAACAAACGCAACCAACCTTAAGCCCGGAACCTATTGCGTTAAAGTTAAAGACGCCAATAATTGCATTGACTCTGTTTGCACAGTTGTGCCTAACACACCGGGCGAAACTGCGAGCATAGCCACCACAGTAAATGTAACCTGCAACGGAGGCGCTAACGGAAGCGCCACAGGAAGCGCAGCCGGAGGAACAGCCCCTTATACTTATTCATGGAGTAACGCTCAGACTACACAAACAGCAACCGGCCTTGTTGCAGGCACCTATACATTAACGGTTACCGATGCAACAGGCTGTAAGGATACTGCTGTTGCAACTATAACTGAACCGGCGCCATTTGTTATTACAGTTACAGGCAATGCACAGCTTTGCATTGGTCAGAAAGAAACACTAACTGCATCGGCCACAGGCGGAACATCTCCATATACCTTTACATGGAATGGCACTACCGTGGGAACCACTTACGTAGTTAACCCTACTGTAACCACTAATTATTCGGTGGTTGTAACCGATGCCAACGGTTGTATTTCAAACACTACCGTTATACCTGTAAAGGTGCGCGATTCGTTACATCTTAACGCTCCACCTGTAACACCCATGTGCCAGGGCGACACAGCTATATTATCGGCTCTGGCGTCAGGCGGAGACAGCGTATATAGCTATTCATGGGCTCCGGGAGGGCAAACCACTTCAACCATTACCGTATCACCTACTTCAACCACAACATACACTGTTACTGTAACTGATAATTGCGGAACACCATCGGTATCGAAAACAATTATTGTAAACCTCTTCCCATCGCGCCCTATTTCATTTACTGCCGATACATTAACCGGCTGCCAGTCGGTATGTATAAAATTTGCCGACAGCGTGGCAGGTATTACTAAAACCATTACATGGAACTTTGGCGATGGAGGAACCTCTACAGTCCCTGACCCGACATATTGCTACACATCACCGGGGGTTTATTCTGTTTCACTTACCGTTACAAACGATAGCGGCTGCGTGGTAACAAAATCTATTCCTAATATGATAACCGTTTACAGCAACCCTGTAGCTCAGTTCACATGGAACCCGCTAAAACCATCGAACCTCGACCCTACGGTTTCATTTATTAACCAGTCGACCGATAGCTATCCCATAACCAACTGGGCATGGGCCTTCGGCGATGCAACCGACTCGGTAAGCTTTAAGCAGAACCCATCGCATACTTATATTGATACAGGATGGTATTGCCCGTCATTAGTAGTAACCGATATACACGGTTGCCGCGATTCTGTTTCGCATTGCATAGATATTACCCCTCAATTCACTATATATATTCCTAACGCGTTTACGCCTGACGGCAATGGGCTGAATGATATTTTCCTTCCTAAAGGAGATTATATTGAAGGTTTTGAGATGTATATTTTCGACCGCTGGGGGCAATCAATATTCCACTCGACCGATATACACAATGGCTGGAACGGCACTGTTCATGGCAATTTCGTGCAGGAAGACACTTATGTGTACCTGATATATGCCACCGACCCTACAAACGTACAACATACATATATGGGCAGGGTAACTGTAATAAGGTAATTCTCTATTGTATTATTAATTTACCGCTGGCAACAAATTCTCCTTTCTCAGAAATCATGCGGTAGAAATAAACTCCTGATGATTCACTACTAATGTTAATCTGATAGTCACCCTGAGCTTGCCCGCCCTGACCTTGCGTCACGGGTCGAAGGGCCTTATCAAATACTTTTTCTCCTAATACATTATAAATTTCAACATGGCTATTAGCTATTGGCCATTGGCTATTAGCTTGGAGATTGAAAATGCCTTTGCTCGGGTTAGGAAACACTTTCACACTATTGTTTTCTGAAATTTCATTTATCCCTGTAGTTGAGGTGTCATAAACAAGCAATAAACTCCCATAAGGAGTTGCTCCATTACTATCATTAAAGTTTAATAGCACCGTTGAAAATCCTATAGTCATATTATATTCAAATAATATACCGTCGTTATAAAGCCCCCCTCTCGAGGTCATTCCATACAAAATATGGTTAACGGTATCCTCCACTAATCCACCAACCGGATAACTAGCGTTATTTAAACCAGCGAATTCTATTATAATAGAATCTTTGCCCGTAATGGGGTTATAACTAAACGCTAATCCATTATTATTTGCACTTCCTACAGCAGTTAACCCGTATAATAAACCATTTGAAGCCTGTAATAAATCACCAAATGGTCCAGAGCCGCTTGCGCTATCAAAGTTAATAACTGTTTTTTCAGAATCTGTCGCCGGGTTAAAGCTAAACAGTACTCCCCACATATTTTTTCCACCTTGTGCAGTCATTCCATATAGTAACCCGTTCGAAGCTTTAATTAAACTGCTTTGTGAATTAAATCCATCATAATCATTAAAATTGAAAAGAACCTTCTCTATCCCTGAATTAATATTGAAACTAAAAATGACACCATAACCATTCCCATAAAGGCCTCCAAAGGCCGTTACGCCATAGAGCATACTATCATTAATTTGTAATAAATTACCATACATCTCACTACCATCTGCATAACTAAAATCAAACAATGTGCTATCCTTACCGGTAATCGGGTTATAGCTGAATATTACACCGGAGTTGCTATCACCTCCATGTGAGGCTGCACCATATAGCAAACCATTTGAAGCCATAATTAAACCGCCGCCAGGCGCTTTACCATTTGTATTGTTGAAAGTGCTTACAGTGGTTTGAATACCTGTAAGCAGGTTGTATGAAAATATTATTCCATCATTAAAATTCCCACCAGCGTACGTAACACCATAAAGTTGATTATTAAGCTTAAGCAAATAGCGTTCGGGTAAATTCCCATCAGCACCCCCAAAATTTACAAGTACAGTATCCTTATTTGTAGCAGGCTCATACTTGAATAATGTGCCGTCTCCGTAAGTGCCCCCATTTCTTGTTTCACCATAGAGAATAACCTTCTGCCCGTTTGAATACACTGTACACAGCCAAAATAGTATAAAGAGTAGTCTTTTCATATAGTAAATATAGGAAGAAACTTGGTAAAGGGGGGTGTTGAAAACAAAAGCGGGTTTCTGTTTCAAAAATCTTTTACATAGCCGAAATTTGTGTTAGTTCTTTGAAAATTATAAGGTTTAGCTTATCCATCCCTCTAAATCTCCCACAAGTGGGAGACTTTCTCTCCCCATTCATGGAGAGTTGTAGGGGATAAAAAATGTCGGTCAATGCGATTTGCAAAACCGACAGAAAAATGTCGGCTTTTAGGAAAATACCTGAAATTCAAATAGGTAAAAATGTCGGAAACACACGACCTCACCCTGACCCTCTCCTGTGAGGAGAGGGAAACTCATTTGCCAAAGTCAAATTTCATGAAATTTTACAAATACTTGGAAATCAGCTATTGGCAAAAAGTGACCGCCTTAAAACGGCAATTTTTGACATATTTTGGCAATGTTTGGCAATGCTATTCTATTACCAGCTTTCCAGTTCCAAGTACTTCGCCTTGTGCCGATATGATGCGATAGAAATAAACTCCTACATTTTGATTGCTCAAGTCAATTGTAGTCAAAGCCCCTTTAGGGGTTTGGGGCATAAGTGCCATATATACCTTTTCTCCCAATACATTATAAATTTCAACACGGCTATTAGCTATTGGCCATTGGCTATTAGCTAGGAGATCAAAAATGCCTTTGCTCGGATTAGGATAAACCCGAATATCGCTATTCTGTTGTACAATATTATTTACTCCAAGCACCGCTGTATCAATACAGTTTGTATTTACTCCGCCCGAAGACACTTTGTAAGCTGAGGTATCTATCGGTAATCCAGTTGAGGAAAGCACATCTGTGAAATATAAAATGGGGCGTTTATCGGGGCTCAGGTATGTAAAACAAACATTCTCCATTGATATATTTTTTACATGGCGCACATAAAACCCATAAGCAGGAATGGTATCACCATACATATTACCGGCCGTTTCAACGGTTGAGTCTTCGGGCAATACAAAACTGCTCCTTACAGCAGGAAAGCCTCCCGGGAAGGTAATGGCAATATTTTTTAAAGCAATGTTTTGCATATAGGTATTGGGAACACCGCTTATGGTGCTGGTTATATTGCTTGAAGCTGTGGCTGTTATATTTTCAATGGTCACATTGCTGAATGTACCATCGTCCTTAAAAGGAATGCCTGTGGAGTACGCCACGCCTTGGTCCTCTAAACGCAAAACCATTGGTGTTGCAACACCCGTCATAGTAATGTTACTTATAGTAATACTATCCATACTACCGCCATTTTCCTCGCCCATATTAATTCCGGCCGTTGCCGGGCTCGACCCGCTAAAGGTGCTTTCCTTAAAAGTACAACTATCCATCAGGAGATTTTTTATAGTACCCCAGCTTTCAGTACCGAAGCGTATATCATTGCTCCAGCTTGCCAGGTTACAATGCTTTATAGTTACATTGCTGCAGGTTCCATCGAATGTAGTTTTGGGGCTTATGGCATCATCAAATGCATCAATATTGCAACCAGTTATCCATACATTCCGGCAGCCGTCAACATCAATACCATCGTTATTTGAATTGGCATGATTGCTTATGGTAATATTCAGAATAGCTACACTATCGCAATTCATGGGGTGCAGCATCCAGTAAGCTGAATTTTCGAGGGTGACATTTTTAATCTGCACATTCCTGCACGACACCAGCCATATACCAAACGGCCTTTTGCTTTTATTCGATGACAATAAAAAAGCTATAGACGAACCATTTCCATTTATAGTGCCTTTACCGGTTATAGCAATATTGCTGGCGCTGTCAGCATAAATCAGGGTTGCCAGGGTAAAAAAAGCGGAAGAGAAAGATTTGGTCATGCTTGGATAATCTGATATAGAACCGCTGCCTTCCAAAACCGCGCCCGAATCAATCTGCAGGTTAACATTGTTTTTCAATATAATAGTGCCTGTTACAAATGTTCCTGAGGGAACCTCTACTACTCCACCTGTCACGGTACAGGAATCAATAGCTGTTTGAATGGCGGTGGTATTAACAGTGGAACCATTGCCCACTGCGCCTGAACTTACTACGTTGTATGTTTTTAAAGCAAATGCCGGAATACTTATTAGGCCACAGAAAAGTAAAAGTGCAGGTTTCATTGTATACAGGGGTTGAATTTTAAATAGTAAAATTCAGCCATTAAAATTATGCCTGTATTAACCAAAAGTTAACGGTATCCTCTTTACCGTTTTAGATTATCTGTTTTACTATTTCCCGGTTCTTTGCTTATTTTCCGTACTGTCATCTTTCTTAAATCTAATTCAGCAAACTCGCCGCGGCCCAACACTGAAAATATAAAAGCAGAAAACAAAACATAGGGAAGAACGAAGTAGTACCAGCCACTAAGCCAGAAACTGAATAATGAATACACTCTTGCCGTTCTTACGTCGGTTGATTTATACATTACCGTAACAGTCTCACCTACTTCATAGCTTAATCCGTCATCGGGCCTGAGCTTTATTGTATTGCCTTCAATCGTCACATTATCTGCTACTTCATAGCTTACAACATCATTGGTTGGTACCTTGCCTTCTACGTTAAATATTATGCAGGGCGCTACAGCTACTCCATATTTATAGTATCGCGGATGTAAATCGCTTACCACTCCTGTAACATACTTGCAATTCTGCATAAACGCCAGTTTATTTACCAATGCCCCCGCAACCACTATGCTGAGCACTACCAGGTATGCCATACGCCCATTGAAGCGAATCATTATTCTTTTGAAATTTTACGGACCGACATCTTTCTTAAATCTACTTCAGCAAACTCGCCTGTATCTAATATAGAATAGGAGAATGCCGCCAATACTATTAAAGGTAATATACACCATGGCCACCCTTTAAGCCAGAAACCCATTACCGTGTAAACGCGGGCGCTTCGGTGGCCCGATTTAAGGTACATAACAGGTACCTTATCATCAATGGTATAATCAAGGTTTTCCTCACCATAAAAAATCACCTTTTGAGAATCGGCCATAAAAGTAACCACAGGCGTAATGTATCTGGTATTTCTTCCATAACTATAATTCAAACCTGTAACTGTTCCTGTGGTATACACGCATTTATTCCTGTAAATAAGCTTATCTGATATAAATATAATGGCGATAAGGCTAAGCCCTATCATAAATGCCATGTGATTATTGAGGCGAAACACTTATAGCCTTACTTCGAATTATTATACATATTCAGCCCCCTGAAAAAGCGGATTATCCCGAAAATAACAGGGCCATACATAAGGAAATAGGTCCCTCCGTTTTCACTGGATGAGGCCATAGAATAGGTAACAACTGTTACTGTAATTCCAATACCTAATAGCACTACTCCATAGGTCATATCTCTTTTGCCCTTTTCCATGTTTGCCGTTTTCACCTGCTGCATGGCTTCGTTCATAACCATTGTAGCTGTTGCATTATCAACTCCGCTGGTTAAAAGCAATGGTAATATCTGGTCCAGCTTTTTCCCTTCCTTTAAAAATTGATTTGTTAAGCGGTATGCCTGCTTTTTAGCTTCGGTTGCAGTAGCAGTATTATTTTCCATGGTTGTTTTGAAATGGTTTCTATTACCAAAAATAAGAAAAAGTATTTCAAATCAAAAACCAATCTTCAACCACATATTACCACTCCAGATTAGAGCCACATTAGAACGGCATTAAAGCCGTATTAGAATTGACATTGAAAACGTTAAAAACCGTTAACATATCGCAGGTATTGGCTTTGGCGGGTTTAAGTTTGTACAGAACCCTCTAAATACACTGCCATGAAAAAAAATACATGTATCTGTTTATTGCTAATATTTACATTAAGTATAACCGCTCAGCCCAGGCGACAACACCCTATCCCGGATACCAATGTTACCTACGTTTCATTTGCGTTTCTAAGTCCGGGGATATTGATCTCTCCTCAAACAAGCGGAACATTGGGGCTTAG
>JABDGY010000002.1 GCA_013285805.1 Bacteroidota bacterium
AGAATTCGAGAAAACTGCCGAATTGCTTGCCAGGGAAGCCATGAAAACAATTGGGGACAAAGCATTTGAAGAGTTAAGCCTGCGTGTCGCCGAAAGGGTAAAATCTCTGGAAGAATACAGGGCACACATGGCAACCAAGCCCAGGCATATTTTTAATTATCTGGAGATGTCGATGGACCTAAAGAAGAAAATCTATATGGAAATGTACCCCAACTTTCCCATAGAGAAATACGACATCATGGATGAAATCAATGATCCTGATAGCACGTTTGCAAATTTGATACACCTGGGCTGGCTTTGGGCAAATGGATATGTTGCCGTGTATGAAGTTACCATTGGCGACAAGCATGCTCATACCGCCGAGGTCGATGAGAGGGTTGATTTCAGCTATGAACGGTTTGACGGGCTCAATCACTTGGGATTTGGTGTGAACTTGTATGATACCTATTATGAGTATGGGGTTGATAAGATTGCCCATTACTTGAAAGAAGAATAAACGCCCCGTATCACTCGATCTCTAACAGAATTTATAACAATAAAACTCAATACGCCATGGAAACTTCATGTCAAGAACCCGACGAGAATACCACAGAAAATGTCTCTGATGTTGTAGTGCAGAATATCCGAAAGTGTGCAGGATACGAAAATATTTCTGAAGAAGAGGCTGCCCGGGTTGCCGCATTTTTAAAAGAGTTCAGTACACTTTGTTACACCGCATTTGAAAGATTATAAAATTATCTGTTTGGAATATTTTGGAATTAATTATGATTTGACGAATTCTTAACTATTTATATAAAATTTCAAAAAAATGAAAAAACAATCAACAAATGTAGAAACTTTAAAAAAGTTTGTTTTTAAGGGACAGCCGACCGTCAAAAAAAAGGGAGTCAATGCATATATTTATTACCGTGTATCGTCCTTAAAGCAAGAATTGGAAGGCAAAAGCCTTGAGTGGCAAAAGAAAATATGTGAGGATTATTGCGTAAAAAACGGGTTAACTGTAGTTGAATACTTTGGAGGTGTTCACGAATCTGCCAAAACAGACGAAGGCAGAAAAGAGTTTATGCGTATGATGGATGCTATAGATAAAGGTAAACCGGTAATTAATCATATTGTCGTTTACAGCTATGATAGATTTAGCCGTTCCGGTGATACTTCTATAATACAAGAATTACGGGATAAAGGCGTTAAAATACATGCCGTCACTCAACCTATTGATGATACTACTCCTAGCGGTATATTCTTTCAAAGTATGCAGTCTGGTTACTCTGCATGGGAAAATGCTGAACGAGAAAAAAAGTGTAAAGAAGGCATGCTTGCAAAGTTGAAGAAAGGTGAAGTTATTACTAGACCACCGATTGGCTATGATAAAAAGAAGCTGGCCCCCGGAGAAAAAGCACAATGTGTTATTAATGAGAAGGGGCGGCTGATAAGACAAGCTTTTTACTGGGCGGCCGACGAGAATATTTCGCAGGCTGAGGTGATTCTTAGGTTAAAGCCAATGGGATTATCTCTAACACCTCCGCAACTATCAAAAATATTCAGGAATATATTTTACGCCGGGTGGATCAGCAACAACCTGCTTGCCGGTGAGCTAATCAAGGGTAAGCATGAAGCCCTTATCAGCGAAGAGATATTTATGAAAGTGAATAAACTTCTGGATAATAACCATCAGGGCTATAAAATCAACAAGGAAAAGGACGAAGTACCTCTAAAGGGGTTTTGCAAATGTGGTGTTTGTGGCGGTTCCTTAACCGGCTATTTGGTGAACAAAAAATATTGGTATTATAAGTGTAAAAACAAGGAGTGTCATTTGAATGTACCGGCCAGCCGTCTGAACTATCTTTTTACTCAAAAGCTTGAAGAGTATAAAGTTAATCCGGCTATAATACCGGCTCTCAAAAAAATACTTGAGGGCACATATTATAAACTTAATGAATCTGACTTAAGACGCGAAAAACCCATGAAAGAGGAAATTACCAAACTTAGAAACGAACTTGAGATTTTGGAAGCAAACATGTCGTTCTCGAGGGGCGTAACAAAGGAAATGTATGACAAGTATTTTGCCAAACATACCGGCAGAATAGCACAGATTGAGAAGGATTTGAGTCAAATGTACCATGAAGGTTCTAAATTGGAAAAATACATTGAATCGGCTATTAAAAGTGCTGATAATATGCTGAAAATGTGGCAGTTGCTGGATTACCGCGGAAAACAGCGTTTGCAGTTTCTTGTTTTCCCGAAGGGAATGAGGTATGATAAGGAAAAGGACGAGGTTCTAATTCCTGATGTGAACAAGATTGTGTTCGCAATCGCAGAAATATCAAAGGTTTTGAGCAATCCTGATTTTGAAAAATCGCCGGAGGAGATGGAAAAGTTGCGCCAAATATACTTGGCGTTCGTAAGTTCTAATTATTTCTGGACAGAATTATTAAAAATCATAGCATTCTTAGAGTACCTACAAGTCATACACTCACCTGTTTGGGAATCAGTCATTTGTACACATATTGACCCCATATCAGGTACCACGCAAACTTTTCAGATTAATTATGTGTCAGATACCACTAATACTGCCTATTTCGGCATTTTGGGAATAGTAAGTGGGTCAACAATACCTGCACCAAATTTTATCCTTTCCGGAACAAATTATCTCGATATTCTATCGTCGACGACTGCATTTAATAATGTAATTTTATGAAAACGATAGTACCATTGAGCATTGAAAAATGCAGAAAAATACTGGAACAAGGCGGTAAAAAGTATCTGGATGACGAAATCCTTATGATACGAAAGCTGCTTTACAACCTGGCGGATCTGGAGTACATGTTATATCTTGATTTGAAAAGGAGGCAGAATGGTTAATGTAATCCTTTACGCAAGAGTATCGACCGACGAACAAGCTGCCAAAGGCGAAAGCATTCCTCTCCAAAAGGAACGATTGGAACAGTATTGCATACTGAAAGAGTATACAGCTGCAAAGTATTATGCGGAAGACTTCTCGGCAAAGAGTTTTGACAATCGCCCTGAATTCAATAAACTCCTTGATTTTATTAAAGCCAATAAGGGGCTTGTCAGAAAGCTATTAATAGTAAGATGGGACAGGTTTAGCAGGAACGCCCCTGAAGCTTATAATATGATAGCTAAGCTAGCAAAAATGGGCGTAGAAGTGAACGCGATAGAACAGCCGCTTGATTTAATGGTTCCTGAAAATAAAATGATGTTAGCTTTCTACCTTGCTGCCCCCGAAGTGGAAAATGACCGCAGGTCCATAAATACCATCAATGGTATGCGAAAAAACAGGAAACAGGGCAGATGGCTTGGTGTTGCACCTGTTGGGTATAAGAATGCCCGTGATGGTCAGGATAAGCCCATTTTAGTAAAATCGGATCAGGCACCCTTGGTACAAAAGGCATTTGAGTTGTACGCGACGGGAAATTATCATATGGACATTGTGCGTAAAATCATAAATAAAGAAGGGCTTGAAATAGGTAAAAGCCAGTTTCCTCGCTTGCTGCAGAATCCGATTTATTGCGGTTATGTGGAAATAAAAGCTTTCCGGAATGAACCAGATGAGCTTGTCAGAGGTATTCACGAGCCCATAGTAAGCGAAGAACTGTTTAATGAGGTACAGCAGGTAATGACAGGTAAAAAGAAGTTTACAGCCAAGATTACCAAGGTACGGGATGAATTTCCACTGCGTGGATTCCTGATATGCAACCGTTGCGGAAGGAATCTTACAGCCAGCGGTTCCAAAGGAAGAAGCGAAAGGTATTATTACTATCACTGTACTGCGAAATGCAGAGAGCGTTTCTCTGTTGATATAATTCACAATACGTTTAATGAGTGGCTGGCCAGAATATCAATGAAACCTGAAATTGGGCAGCTTTATCTGATTGCAATGGAGGATACTTTTAAGGCTAATGAAGCAGACAGAGAATCAGAAATAATTCGGTTAGGCAACGAAATCAATAAAAAATCTGAATTGCTTGATAAAGCTTCAAGGAAGTTTATCAATGACGAGTTGGATCCAGTGGATTATAAAAGATTAAAGGAAAGCATCCAACGCGAAATAACAGAAACAAAAGCAAGGGTATCTGAATTAAGAGTAACCGAAGACGGTTATATGGAGTATCTGCGTTTTGGTGTTACTTTTCTTGGAAACCTACAGTACTATTACAGTACAGCGACATTGGAGAATAAGCAGAGGTTATTGGGTTCGATATTTCCGGAAAAATTAATTTTCAACGAAAATATTTATCGAACCGCTAAACCGAACGAGATAGTCGACCTACTCTTCAATGTTAATGGGGGTTTTGGAGAAAATAAAAACTGGAACATTGTCAAAAATATTGACCATTCCAGTTGGGTACCCGGAGTCGGGATCGAACCGACAATCTGTTGCCAGAACTGGTTTTTGAGACCAGCGCGTCTACCAATTCCGCCATCCGGGCATGAATGTTGATAGGGGCTGCGAAATTAGGCTTTATTTTGAATTTGACAAGACGGAACTACACAAAGCTCTGTAAATCGTAAAGTCGCTTATATACACCGTTTTGGCCTATTAAATTATTGTGGTTGCCGCGTTCTACTATCAAGCCTTTCTGCATAACAATTATCTCGTCGGCATTTTTTATGGTAGATAGCCTGTGGGCAATAACAATAGAAGTGCGGTTAGCCATAAGCTTGGTAAGGGCGTCCTGCACCAGTCGTTCCGATTCCGTATCGAGGGCCGACGTGGCTTCATCAAGTATAAGTATAGGCGGATTTTTAAGTATGGCACGGGCAATGCTCATACGCTGGCGCTCACCACCCGATAGCTTGCTTCCCCTGTCGCCAATATTGGTGTTGTATCCATTTTCCATTCGGGAAATAAAGTCGTGCGCATTGGCCACCTTGGCAGCGGCAATTATCTGCTCGTCGGTTACATCTTTTATACCAAAAGCAATGTTGTTCCTTACGGTATCATTAAACAAAATGCTCTCCTGGGTTACAATGCCCATCAGGTTGCGGATGCTAACCAGTGAAAGTTCTTTTAGTGATGTTCCGTCAATGCAAATTTCACCTTCTGTGGGGTCGTAGAAACGAGGTAACATATCTACCAGCGTACTTTTACCTGAGCCCGATTGCCCCACAATTGCAATGGTTTTACCCTTTGGTATTTTAAGGTTTATATCCTTCAGCGCATAGCCTGCATCGCCCCTTTGGTATGCAAACGACACATTTTTATACTCTACTTCTTTTTCAAAACTTTGAATTACCTTGGGTGATGCAGATTCCTTAATGGTGATTTCGGTATCTAATATTTTGTTAATCCTATCTAATGAGGCCAGGCCTTTCTGCACGCTGTAATAGGCTCCTGAAAGTTGCTTTGCAGGCGGAATAACCTGGGTAAATATGGCTATATATGCCACAATCAATGAACCATCGAGCGAATGTGAATCACCAAGCACAAGCCTGCCGCCAAAATATATTACCACAGCAAGCACTATAGAACCCATAAACTCACTTAAAGGAGAAGCAAGGTCGTTGCGTCGGTAAACCTTATTCATTACATGGGTATACGTTTCATTCTCGGCCTGGAATCTATTACGCGAGCTATTCTCAGCGTTAAAAGCTTTTATAATGCGTATACCCCCTATTGTTTCTTCAATTATCGAAAAAAGTGTGCCCATATGCTCTTTCGATTTCGTTGAACTTCTCTTCAGGCTTTTCGAAATGCGTGTAATTAAAAAACCTGTAATGGGGAGCAAAATAAAAGCCATAAGAGTAAGCTGGGGGCTTAATACTATTAAGGTGCCCAACATTACCAATATAGTTAGTGGGTTAATTGTTAGTAGTTCTATCGACTGCATTACCGACCATTCAATTTCTGTTATATCACCTGTCATGCGCGACATTATATCACCTTTCCTTTCCGCGGAATAATACGACAGCGGCAGCACCAGAATTTTCTCATACATCTCGTTACGTATATCCTTTACCACTCCGTTACGTATAGGCGCCATAAAGAAAATGGCAAGGTAGCGTGTAAGGTTTTTAATAAGCACTATAACTATAAGGGCCACAGCTATTGCAATAAGTACGTATTGCCATCCATGAGTATCCATAAGGTAAGCCACCTCATATTTCAAATAATCGGATATTGAATCACCGGAAAGTTTAAGCTCAGGACGGCCCGTGGCCAGTATTTTTGCCAGCTCCGTTTTATCTGTTTTAAACAGCACCTGGGAAAAGGGAATTATAAGGCCTATTGAAAAGATATTCAAGACCATGGATATAACGTTGAACACTATGTTTAGAATAGCGTACGACTTATAGCCCTTTATATAACGAAGTATTTTGCCTAATCCCTTTAACATAAGTAATTTGCAAAGATACATTGTTAATTTTATTACATTTGCACCCCATCAGAAAATGGTCCTGTGGCCGAGTGGCTAGGCAGAGGTCTGCAAAACCTTGTACAGCGGTTCGAATCCGCTCGGGACCTCACAAAAGGCGGTGTTCGAGCCAAAGTTGCACCCCTATCAAACCTACTTTACGGTACAATATTTTTAACGATATTTATGTTCTTAAATTCAAGGTCAAACTAAACATTAATAAAACATGCCTATAAAACCCGGAATTTTAGTGGCTTTAATTGCAATATGTGGCCTTGGATGTGAACAGAAGGCAGCAACTCCACCAACAACTACAACCACAACGGCTAATATTAATAATACAATTGGTTACGGTATTCTTAACAGATTAAAAGGGATATGGAACGGCCCTGTAACTTCTACAACTCCATTGGGAGGTTATCCGCAGTGGATAGTTGATTTCAGGCCTATTTCGAATAACCAGGTATCTGCAAAGAATGAATTAGACACTGTAAATAATATTTTCATGTCTTTTTTTATAGTTAAGTATGGTAACCAGTATGAAGTAGCGTTTAGAAATGGAGGGGAATTTAGTGGTTCGGAGCGTGTTTCGTATTTTTTGGTAGATAGCGTTTCAGAAACTTCAAACAATGCATTTTATAGGTTTGCAGAAATAAATATTGGCTTAAAAAGAGCCTATACTGATATTATATTCAGATCTGACAGCCTTTACATATATACTTACACCAATAAAAATAATACTGAACCAACGCCAACCCCTCACATGACATGGAGTGCAAAGCTTCAGGACACGACTTCGTGCATGCCCGCAGTTGCCAAATTCAACTTTCCACAAAAGGCAATGACAAAAGATTTCACTTCGACCTTTATTGGCCTGTTACAATCAATCTATTTTTCTGTCTCAGGTACCCCAGCGGGAGACCCGTACCCCGATACCACACAACCTTACCTGGGGAAAACAACGGCTAGCTTTACATTTGCTTCATCATACAGTCCTAATCCTGCTAAGAATGTTTTCCTGATGATTACTACGCAACCCTTAATTTCAGGACTTAGTTTGAATACTGCTAACTTAATTTACAGATCTCGCTATGTTATCCTTTCCG
Organism: Bacteroidota bacterium; assembly: GCA_013285805.1. GTDB lineage: Bacteria > Bacteroidota > Bacteroidia > JABEUT01 > JABEUT01 > JABEUT01. The sequence continues at coordinate 7,484 of JABDGY010000002.1, forward strand.
CAGGCGATAATAGTTATACATTCACCTTAATGCATCCCGGCACCTATTATTATTATGCTCTATACGACAGTCTTGGTACCGGCACTTTTAGTCCCGGCGACTGGGTAAGTACATCTAACACTACATTTACTTTACCTGCCATGGGTACTGCAACAGTAACTACACAAATTAATTATACGCTCCCATAATTGCTTATAAACCAGCTTATGCCCTGGCATCCTTTTAGTGCTAAGCAAACCTTTCTTATATTTGACCCGCAAACCCACATTTTATGAAAAAGAGATTCAAGGCATTCAATTTCATATTTTTAATTATAGCTGCGCTTATTGGCTTCACTTCCTGCCAAAAGGCACCAACTTCAACTTTCAGCTACAGCCCAGGTAGCCCAACCATAGGACAAACCGTTACATTTACTTATACAGGCTCGGGTGCAAGTACCTACCTTTGGAGCTTTGGTGATGGCAGTAATGGAAGCGGTTCACAAAACCCTACCTTTGTTTACACCACGGCCGGAACATATTCCGTTACACTTACGGCAACTAATTCTGCAGGGTCTAACTCCACTTCGAATTCCATTACCATTAAGCCATAGCTAATCAGTAGCAAGGCTTACACTGTATTTTAAATAAGCGTGTTTCAGAGTTTACAAGTCTTTTTACGCCGTTCCGCCAGGGCATCAAGGCAAATAAGCATTAGAAAACTTTGTAAATGTAAAAACAAGGTTTTTATTGCATATTTGCAATCAGGGTTAAGGTAAAATGCCCCGGGAACCGACTAAATACTTAGAGTAAGAAAACAACTTAAAATAACCCAATGCAAAATTATCAGAACCACCGTAAACTTAAGCCTGAAACAATGGCCCATAAAACTTATTATGCAAGCGTAGTTAGTTTGTTCATCTTTTCAGTTGCCGACTTATGCCATTCTTTGTTTGTGGCTAACGGGCGCGTAACTGCCTTTTTATTCCTGTTAACTTCAATATCCCTAGTGGCTGCTTATTTCCTGTTCCGTTCCTTTTCACTTAAAGCCCAGGACCGTGCAATACGGGCAGAGGAAAATCTCCGCCATTTCGTTCTTACAGGAAAGGTACTCGATAAGGCCCTTACTATGCATCAGATTATTGCATTGCGGTTTGCCCCCGATGAAGAGTTTATTGGACTTACTGAGCGTGCCGTGAAAGAAAATTTAAGTAACGACGATATTAAAAAGGCTGTTAAAAAGTGGAAAGAGGATAACCACAGGGCATAAGAACCAAATGATTGAACTAACTATACCCGGATTTAATGACCACCTAAGTCTGACTGATTTAATTTTAGATTTCAACGGAACCCTTGCTATAGATGGCAAGATGATTGATGGGGTAAAGGAGCGATTGGTTGCTTTATCAAAAGTACTTACCATACATGTAGTAACAGGTAATAGCAATGGAACAGCCGAAGAAGAATTAAAAGGAATTCCATGTAAAATTGCCCTGTTATCACCCGAAAATCAAGCTAAAGGAAAGTATCAATATTTATCGCACCTGAATCCCGCATCGGTAATAAGCATTGGTAATGGAAGGAATGACTGCCTACTGCTTGAATCGTCGGCCATTGGCGTAATAGTTATACAGGAGGAAGGAGCATCTGTTGATACCCTGAGCCATGCCGATATTGTTTGTAACAGCATTATTACAGCCTTGGATTTAATAGTTAATGTTCGGCGCCTTACGGCAACTCTAAGAAGTTAAAGCAGGATTTAGAGATAGTTTATCATTCATCCCCTTTCACATAAGAATTTGCTATGTATATTTTTCAACGCTATGGTACTATCTATCAAACATAGCAATTAACTTTCCATAACCTTCCTGCTTGCCGGCCTGAAGTACCAGGACAGAACAATAAAAAGAGTCTGAAAAAGTGGCCCGAGCATTGCTTTTAGGCCAAAATCGCCAACTGCTATATGCGAAATAAGAGCGCCCGTCATAACGAAAAAGAAACCTGCATAGGCCCATTCTTTTAATAGTTTAAATCCCGGTAATAAGACAGCTATCACTCCCAGAATTTTCCAAACGCCAAGTATGGTCATAAAGTACATGGGGTAACCTAAAGCGCTTACCATGTCGACCATATCCTTTTGCCTGAATATTTGCTGCAGGCCGCTTGAAAACATGCCCAGAGCAAATAATCCGGTAAAAATCCAATAGGTAATCAATCTCCCTTTGCCTTGTGGTTTTTCTATTGTTTCCATTTTTTGTTTTTTAAGTTATTAATTTGTTTTCTATTGAATTTACTAATCGTCAATTCCCTTTCCCATAAGAATCTGCTGCATATATTTTTCAACTCTCTCTTCCCGGGTTTTGGCCAATTTGGCTTGTGAAAAATAAAAAATATACCCTCTTTGCCGCCCCGGTGTCAATGCATAAAAAGCTTTTTTCAGGGCAGGGTTTTCATCTAGCTTATTCTGAAACTCTTCCGGGATTGCATATTCGGAAGCCTTTTTCAATGTCGCTTTTACTCCCGATTTTTCCACTTCAATAGCTTCTTTAATATAGGCTTTCAGAGTGGGAGCAAGCTTGGTTATTTCCTTCACACTGGCAAACCGCACCTGCCGCGGCACCTGAACATTCGGTGTTTGTTGGATAAGAATACCGCTTTCGTCCTTCATCAAAGCTCCTTTAAAAAACAAATAGGCGCAATACTCTTTAAATCCGTGTATAAGCACTATGTTTTTATCGCCCAAGGTATAGCAAGGGTTTCCCCATTTCAATTGTTCAGTCAGGCCACAATTAAGCGCTATAATTCTCAGTTTACTATATTCTTCCTGCCACTTGGTATCTTTATTGAAGAACCAGTCTACCTTAGGATTCATTTCGCTCTTTGCCATAGTATATTATTTTAGTTTATTCATTATGTCCTGAATCCTGTCATGTGCCATAGTTAAACCTGGAGCAAAAGGTGTCTTCAATACCTGGTCTCTAATTGCCCCTGATTCATAAATTACATGCATATTAAGCCTGCTTGTATTGTCGGTAAGTTTTTCAAATTGATAAATCTCCAACTGAACACCCAAGGGAGCATTCTCCATTTCGAATGTTCGGGTAATCTTCTGGTTAGGAACAAACTCATGAAATGCTCCATTTGCCTTAAATACAACTTTTCCATTTGCATCGGTCGATTCCTGTTGATAACTGCCATGCTTCCTTCCTTCAAACTTCAGCATTTTTGAAGTGGCATAAGGATTTGACATCCATTGTTCAATAAGCCCGGGTTCAGCATGAGCTTTGAAGAGTAATTCCACCGGAAGATCAAATTCCCTGGTAATGGTTAATTCCTGTTTGCCGGGTTCGGCATTGATTTTTGTTTTCAGTTCCATGGTGTTTTATTTTTTGGGTTTATAATTTTTCATAACGGTTTCTAATTTGTTAAACCGGTCATCCCACATTTTGCGGAATGGCTCAATAAAAGCTGCTATCTCTTTCATTTTATCAGGATTTAATTGGTAATTTATTTCTCTGCCGTTCTGCTCTTGTTTAAGCAACTTACACTCGGTAAGTATTTGCAAGTGCTTTGAAACCGTTGGCCGTGCTGTGTTAAAATTAGCAGCTATGGCGCCTGCTGTCATCGATTGCGAAGCAACTAATAGAAGTATGGCCCTTCTTGTCGGGTCGGCTATGGCTTGAAATACATCCCGTCTTAAATTCATTACGTAGTTATTTGACTACAAATATATATGAAGTTATTTAACTACATATATATTTTTTATCGTTTTATTATAAACCATTGAAAATCAGGGCATAAATTACACCCTTACCCCTATTATTAATATATCATCTACCTGCTCAAGTTCGCCCTTCCATGCATTAAGGGTGTTTTTTAGAATGTTCCTTTGTTCTTCAACAGGCTTGGTTGAACCGGACAATAAAAGCTCCTGCAATTGCTTGTATTTAAACTTCTTACCCTTTGGTCCACCAAACTGGTCGGCATATCCATCGGTAAAAAGATATAGTGTATCACCTTTTTGAAGGGCTAAATTGTGCGTATTGAAAGGTACCGGTTTGTCAACCTTGCCGATAGGTTGTTTGTCTGCAGGCACTTCAATTATTTCTCCATCATGAAAATACCAGAGTGTATTATATGCGCCACTCCATTGAACCTCTTTTGTTTTGGTATTGATACAGCATAGTGAAATATCCATCCCGTCCTGAACATTATCTTCACTCTTCTCGAAGGTTTCTAAAACAAGCTCTCGCACTTTGTCAAGTATCTTACCCGGCTCAGTAATTTTAAACTCCTTCACTGCTCTGTTTAATGCATTGCTGCATACTACACTAACCATAGCGCCCGGCACACCATGCCCCGTACAATCGGCTGCAGCTATTAATACAATCTGTTCAGGATTATCTCCCGACGATAAATGTCGGGATGTCGTTTCACTCCACATCCAATAGAAATCGCCCGCTACAATATCCTTTGGTTGGTATAAAACAAATGACTCGGGCAGGTACTTTGTAATCATGCTCATAGGCGGCAAAATGGCATCCTGCAGGCGCTTGGCATAGGTAATAGAGTCAAGAATATCTTTATTCTTTTCCTCTAAAACGGCTCTTTGTTGTTCTATAATGGTATTTTGCTTTTTTGTAACACGAAACCGGTTAGCAACAATAAGAAGGAAGCTTGTAAGAAGAATAAACCCGATTACTGAAAAGATTATAATTACTGTGTTTTTCTTTTTTTCAGCTTCGACAATCATCTGCTGTTGATTCTCTTCTGTTTCCAGCGATTTTATCTGCAGCTCTTTTTTCTCAGTTTCAAACTCGGTATGCATAAGGTTAATCTGCTTCTGGTTCTCCTCATTATACACCGTGTCTCTTAATTCAATGTATCTATTCAATAATTCAGCTTGCTCTTTACTATTCTTTTCCATACCAGCTACTTTAGCCTGTGCTTTAATAACCTGCAGCTGGTAACTTTTAGATTGAATCTTTAATGCCATCTGGTAACTCAACTCTAAATACTGCCGTGCAATGACAGGCTGGTTCATGTTTGTATATTCAATGCCGAGGTTCAGGCTCGAAACAGATGTCATCTCATCATCGTGCACTTTTTGCTTTATTTCAAGGCACTGTTTCAGGTAAAATATGGCTGAATCAGATAGCCCCATGTGCATATATGTTTCACCCAGGTCATTATATGAATCGCCTATGGCTGAGGTAATATCTAATTTCTTGCGCAGGTATATGGCTTTTTGCCTTATTGCAATAGATTTTGAATAATCTCTCAGAAAATAATAACAATTAGCAAGGTTATTATACGCACCGGCCAACACAGTATCGTTTTTAATTTTAGTGTAATATGTAATTCTATTTTCAAAACATTCTATTGCTTCATTATACTTGTTAGTTTGTAAATAAAGTAAGCCAAGTGTACCATAAGTGCGCATTTCCCAGTCTTCGCGCTTATTGGCTTTCGCAATATCTAAAGCGCTCTTAGCTTCACTTAATCCTTTACCGAAATCGCCGGTAACATACCTGGCTGAACTAAGTTTAATAAATGACAGAAATAATCCTTTTTGATAATTCAGTTTCTCTGAAATTATTAAAGCCCGCGTAGCGTTTGCTATCATACTGTCGGGAGCATTCCATTCATATTCGCTGGCAATATTAATATAGGTAAGTACTTTACCCGTATCAGTCTTTTGATTCATTGAAACAATGTGAAGAGAATCAGGCGCAGCTTCTACCCATGTTGAGAAAAGCTGCATCAGCAGAAATATATAAATGACCTTTCGCATTAAATAGGCGGCTCTTTTTCTACGTTAATGTATAGCCGGCAAAGTTAATAATATCGAAATCAGTCATTTGAAGTAATATTCCCCTTTTGGAAGGCTTAGGGACACCTATGATAGAAAATACAAGAAACATTACCAAACTCAACAGAGCAAGGGAAAAGCTAAAACACACGCATAAATTGTAACTGAACGAAAGGGTAGAATACAATGCGAAAAAATATCTAAAAACTTTTTAATGCGTCACTATAAACTTACCGTTCTTAATCACCTCGTTTTGGTTTTTCAACACAATGCTATATAGGTATGTCCCTGTTGGCCACGATGAAACATCTAAATCAAGGGTATTAGTTTCAGCAAGCCCGTAAACAAAAAGCTGTTTACCGGTAACGGTATATATTTTCACGAGGGTTACAGTTTGCGGGGTCCGGTTAAACTGAAATTTCACATCATCATCGGCTGGCTGGGGAAATATTTTTAAGCCATCGGCCAATGCAGCGCCGTTTATTTCATTAATACCGGTAATTAAAGCCATAGTGGAAACGGGGTGTATTTCATTCCAGCAATGAACGGTATCATATATAAAAGTGCCTTGAATCAATACGTGCTCACCTATGTTTGGCAAATACACAGTATCGTTGAAAGTGCTACTGCACGCTGACTTTTCAACTTTACCATCATAACCTGTATCTGTTGGGGTTCCTTTACATATTTCCTCTACGTTAAGGCACCCGGGAAACTTAAGTGTTGAATCGGTACCCAGGCATAATGCTTTATACGGAGCGGTACGGTAATTTACCATATAGGTATATGGAGCATCAGGGGTTGTATAAATATGGTAGTCGCCATCACCTGTAAGAAAAGGTGGGTCCAAAATGTCAATTGTAGCCGTTATCGTTACACAACTATCATAAATTTTCAACCTTTCGTTAAGGTAGGTATGGTGCCAGTACATGGTATCGCATAGCCCCTGACCATTAACATTGGAAAAAGCAATAAACAGCAAACCCACAAGAAGTAGAGTTCTTTTCATAATAGAGTAAATTTAAATTACCAGGATATTAAATAAGTATAAAACCGGACGCAATTTTATAAAACGAACATCAAAAGAAAGTCTTTTAAATGTTATCAAATTATTAATTAGATCGCTCAAGCATCAATAAGAACAAGCGCCCCAAAGGGTTAACACTTCCAATAATTAAATGCAATTCATGCTTAATTTTTTTATAATTCTACATCGTTTAAGTTAAAATAATAATTCTTATTCAGCAGTTTGATTAGTAGCAGTTTAACCGCTAAAATTTAGATTTAGGCGCGGGCATCCTAAATAAGAGAGAAAAGGTTCAAACAAAAAGTTGTTTTTGGGGCTCTGTATTCAACCACCCGAACTTCTACTACAATTCCACCCGAATGAGATGGCTTTTTATCAGGACACATTAGAATGGCATTAGAAGCAGATTAAAACAGCATTAGAAGTGGCCCTAGTGATGTTAAAAGACGTTAACTGCTATTACTAAAGCAATATAGCTGATATAACTTTGCTTACGAACATAAATTCATTATAATTCTATAATCAGATACCATGAAAAAATCAACTATTAGCACTTATTGTTTTCTGATAACCTTTGGTTTCCTAACGGGTAAACTAATTGCACAGACCGACACAATAGCTAAAAAAGGTTATCCAACTAAAATAGGTGGGTTCAGAATATCACTTGGCTTTGGATACAATGAACTTGCAGGAAGCGGTTTAAACGTACTCAATAGTCATTTGCAGGATAACGGGCTTGCTCCTGCGGCTAGCAAATATGCCACATGGAATTTAGACCTGGTACATTTAATCTACAAAAGCACCGTTTTTAACCTGGGTCTTGGCGGGCCAATTACCAAAAACACTGTTAACGATTCTTCTAAAACGGCCTTATCAGGGTTCTCATTTAACCTTGCGTTTGGCAGGGTAATATATCATTCGCAAAAAGTACTTATTTATCCAATGGTAGGGGTTAATTTCGATGACCTGAATATTGATTCATATTATTCAGGGTTTAAATCGGCCAAAGATATTTCGGGCACAAACAATTATACTCCTGTAAACCTTTCGCTAACCCTCGATTACTTTCTGGGTAAAATAGGCCATAATGTAGATTGGGGAAGGGCAACCAGTTTTCCCTTTTCATGTATAATTTCTTTCACTGTAGGGTATTCATTTTGCCCCACAACCACCTATTGGAACGACAATAATTTTGACATAACTAACCGGTACACCCAAAATGTAAGTTACCCTGTAAACGTTATTGGAAGCCTAACCTACTCAAACTTATCTATGTTTTACGCAAGTCTAAAATTCGGATTCGGAATACATCATACCTGTGAAAAAATATGATTCTGCGTTGCCCTTTTTCAGCTGAAAAACAAGAAGCATTTTTATTGAAGATGACCTTAATTTACATGCTGGCCTGAAAATGCTTATATTTACAAATAATTAGAAGCTACCCCTTAGCTGCATTACTTAAACAAATCTACAGATACATTGACATTTAAGGACTTTAATTTTGAACCCGAACTTATAGAGGGTTTATATTCAATGGGTTTTAAACAACCCACACCCATTCAGGAACAGGCTATTCCCATAATACTTAATAACCACGACATTATAGCATGCGCCCAGACAGGTACCGGTAAAACGGCGGCTTACCTGCTTCCTCTCATTAATAAAATAATTCAGCATAAGAGTGAAACGGTGAACACACTTGTTATAGTTCCCACACGCGAACTTGCCATACAAATAGACGAAGCTATACAGGGCTTTACATACTTTGCTCCCGTAAGCGCGCTTGCTATTTATGGTGGTAACGATGGTGCATCGTATGAACGTGAAAGAAAAGCCCTTGTTCACGGAGCTAATATTATTATTGCCACACCCGGGAGGCTTATTTCTCATTTAAATATGGGCTACGTAAAGTTTAACCAGCTGCAACATTTGGTTTTAGATGAAGCGGACCGCATGCTCGACATGGGCTTTAATGACGACATAACCAAGATCCTGAGCTTTTTGCCGAAGCAGCGCCAAAACCTTCTTTTCTCTGCTACTATGCCGCACAAAATAAGGGCACTGGCAAAAAAAATATTGCATAACCCGGAACAAATTAATATATCGCTTTCAAAGCCGGCTGAAGGTATTGAACAGGCGGCTTATATAGTCGAAAACCGGGGGAAGATGCACTTACTTAAATCGATTTTACAGGAAAATAAAGCGAAAAGTATATTGATATTTTCATCTACAAAAGATAAAGTAAAGGATATTGAAAGAGAGCTGCGTCAGGCAGGTTTTAATGTGGCAGCTATACACTCAGACCTGGAACAGGACAGACGTAATGAAGTAATGAGGGACTATAAAAGCGGCAAGCTAAACGTATTGGTTGCAACCGATATACTTTCACGAGGGATAGATATTGAGTCTATTGGCATTGTAATAAATTACGATGTGCCGAGAGACGCTGAAGATTACATTCACCGTGTAGGAAGAACAGCCAGGGCTGAATCTACAGGTATGGCCATTACATTTATAAATGCTGACGACCAGTATAAGTTCAAAAAGATTGAGAACCTCATTGGCAATGAAATAAAAAAATTACCTGTGCCTGCCGGCCATGAGGTAAAGAAAACTGCTGATAAGCACCATTTGCATAAACCGCATAATTAATCAGCGGAAAGGCTTATATTTTATGTACTTCAACCGGAAGCTTAAGGAATCGTTTAAAGCCTTCACAGTCCTGCATTGAATCATCATCTCCATCCTCGTATTCCCACACAATTTTAATATTGCATCCCTTTTGGAAAAGATTATCAGCCTTCTTCATAAAGGTAAAGATTCTTTTTGAGGCGCTTGTATTATAATACAACAATCGGAATATCACTGTTACTGGTTGCTGGCCTCCTGGAGAATAGTTATCAATCCAGTTAAACAAGGGCTCAAAAAAATTTGTAGCATCTTCCTGGATTATGGTTCCTTCTATCTCCATCACTCCTTTGTCTGCATCAAAATCTACTTTAGGTGTAGTAAGAGTATTTTTTATACTTAGTTTTTCCATTGCTGTTTCATTTTATTTTAAAACCGGAAGCCCATAATTAACATATCATCTGTTTGAAAAGTGCTGCCTCTCCATTCGAGGTGCACATTTTCCAAAATATTCTTTTGCTCTGCAAGTGGCTTTTTATGGATATCAAGCAACAATTGCTTGAACTTTCCCTTCATGAATTTCTTTCCCGTTTTTCCGTTAAGCTGGTCAGCGTACCCATCTGAGAACAAATATACTACATCGCCCTTTTTTATTTCAATGGTACTATCTGTAATAGTATCGCCCTGTATTTGCGGAATGGCTCCTATACTATACCTGAGAGGTGCCATTTCAACCAGTTGATTATCGCGTATAAAATAGAGGGGATTATACGCTCCTGCAAATGAAAGAGTAGCCCGGCCATCTGTTTTATCAAGCGAAGCAATGGCCATATCCATTCCCTCCCTTGAATACAATTCATCGGTTGTAGCAAAGCGTTTTACAATGCTCGAATTCATCTCTTTAAGAATATCCTTGGGGTCGTGTATTCCCAATTCATTTATAATATGGTTCAGTAAATCATTGCCTACAATAGTAAGCAGTGCACCCGGAACACCATGTCCCGTACAATCTACAGCGGCCATAATAATTTTCGACTTATTCTGAATGCTTCCCATCCAGTAAAAATCGCCGCTTACAATATCCTTAGGCTTATAATAAATAAATGATTCAGGCACCAGTTCTTTAATGCTTTTATCTGTTGGCAGAATAGATTGCTGTATCCTCTTAGCGTATTGAATACTGTCTGTAATATCCTTATTCTTTTGCCGTAGTTCTCCTTCAATTTCTTTTAGCGCTGTAATATCAGAATCAATAACAATAATATTCTGTAGCTTGCCTTGCTCATCAAAAATAGGCGATAATATTGACTGGAACCAGCGCCTTCCTGTCTCCATATTACTGGCCTCCGATTCATAGGAAACCGGTACTTTCTTCTCAACGCATTCTTTAACCAGCACCTCAATTTCAGGGTGGGTACTCAATTCAGTAAGCGTGGTACCCCTTTCCTGTTTATATTCATCAATCGACATACCGTACGAATCAAAAAAAGTATTGTTCACCCACTCCACCTCAAGCTTCGAGTTAAAAATCATAACTGTATTTGTAGATTTACTTACAACCGATGATAGTTTTGCAAGTTCACGGTTCAGCCTCTCTTTCTGGCGTGCGTTGCTATACATAAAGGCCGCGAATACAATAACAACCAGCAACCCGCTAGTACCCGACCATAAAATAAGGGCTGTCTTTTGTTTCTCTTTCTCGACAATTTCGTCTTTTCTTTCTTGTTCAGCTTTTTGCTGCAAATCTCTCTCTTCCTGCTTCTTATTTAAATTAATAATTTTAACTGAATCCTGTAATTGACTGGTATGCAGCCTTGCTTCAGCCAGTTCTTTTACGGCATTAAGCGATAATATAACCTGGTCCTTCCGTTCCGATTCTTCTTTCAGCAATCGCTCCTGCTTGGTTTTGTAATTGGTTTCGAGCACTACAAGATTATACCTGGCAGAGGTTTGTGATGAATCAAGGTCAAGTACTTTCTGGTAACTTTCTTTAGCTAACTGGTAATATGCATCGGCCTTTATATCTTTTTCATTATCAAACATTTCAGCGTAAAGCGAACCCAGTGCGTTGTCAAACTCTATCTCGTTTTTTTTCACATTAAAATTAGGATCAGCATGCCTCATAAGTTCTATGTACTTATTATATGCGTCCGCACCAAGCGCAATGCCCGATTCCCCTTGCTTTAAAAGCCTTACAGCATCGTTATGATACGTTGTGGCAATATACTTCAGGTTTTTCCTGATGTCCTGCAATACATCCGTATCTCCTTCTATTTCCATGGCTTTTTGAAACGCTTTTGCCGATTTCTCCCGGTATTCCGATTTTACATTTCCCCTTTCATATTTCTTGAACATATCCTTATAAATCAGTCCGTCGTAAAACCAGTATTTGGGATCACTTGTGTAGTGTGGGTCAGTAATATGGGCATCGGCAATAGCTGAAGCTGAGTCAATAAAACCCTCATTAAAATACGTAATCATTTGCTTTATTGCATTTTGCCCCTGTTGCTGGCAAACCGCATTAAGTGAGCAGGTAATTAAAGAGCAAATAAAAAGTAAGACTATATATATTTTCTTCATTATTGCGGAAGTAAAAGTAGCCCGAAGAATACTGTTTATCTGATAAACCTGAACTCTGTTCTCCGGTTAACCTTATTGTCATCTTCACTGCATTTTACACCATGCCTGCATTTATTCAAAAGTTTTGTGTCTCCATACCCATAACCGCTCACTCTTCTTGCATCTATCCCGTTAGCAATAATAAAATCAACTACTACTTTAGCCCTGTCCTGTGATAACTTCATATTATCTGCCGGATCGCCCACTGCATCCGTATGTGATGAGATTCTTAACTTAAGGTTCGGGTATTTGTCGAGTGCTGCAATAACCTGGTAAACCACCGTTTGTGCGTCATCAGAAAGATTGGAGGAACCTGTTTCATATGTAATATGAGTGGTTATAGTTGTAGCCGTGTCAGATGATTTGATGAAATACTGCAGGTTAAAGTAATTATCCTCCTCATCAATAGAATCAATATTTGACAGCTCGTAGGCAAACTGCCCGTTAGAATTTTTTGAAAGGTTCTGTACAATTTTACCATTTGATTTGGCAATAGCTATTGTTGCATTAGCTGGCAGTTTATCGTTTTTCGCAAGTACAACCTGGTATTTACTGTCGGGGTGAACTTTCTCGAAAGCGAAGGCTCCGGTATTATCGGTTGTTGTTGTCTGTATTACTTTCTTTGCACTTACCAGTGAAACGCCTTGTTGTGCTAGGGGTAATTTTTGCTTACCATCCTGGTCCCCATATAACAGTTTCGCATGATAGTTCACATTTGTCCTTAAACTGAGACACCACATATCACTTCCATCCGACCCCAGCAAACCGCTCTTGGTTTTTCCGCCCCCCATGTAGGCTGCATTATCAATAACAAAACAGAATGCGTCATTCCTTGCACTAGGCAGCGTATCGTCTGTTTGCTTCCAGCTTTTGCCGGCAGGGTCATATTCCCAGCAGTCGTGATAACGGACTTTAGAACCATTATATCCCGAAAAAACGTATCCTTTATTATTGATTGAAAATACTGTGGCACCAAGCCTGTCAGGGCCCGGAAAATCTTCTGCTTTCGTCCAGATGTTGCTTACCGCGTTATAGGTATAAATATTCCTTTTACCAGCGGTTACCTCTAATTTTTCATCTCCGAACATAACGTAGGCCAGGTTATTTACAATAAACACAGAGGGGCTTATCCTGCCTATTTCAGGAAAATCAGCCTTTTTGTGCCATTCATCCATCTTCGGGTCATATTCCCACAAATCATTGTATGATTTTCCTTTGCCAGGTACATTTCCCAACCCTATATATCCTTTACTTCCTATTGAAAAAGCCAACGCTCCATATCTCGGTTCGCCCGGAAAATCGGCCCTTTTTGTCCACTTGCCTGTAGCGGGGTCATATTCCCATAAATCATTACCACCGGCTTCTGCCTGTCCCGTTCCTTCAAGGCCTGTGCCTATGTAAGCTTTATCGCCAACAGTAAAACAGGCGGCAAGGCTGCGTGTAACACCCGGAAAATCGGGCATTTTTTTCCACATATCAGTTTTAGGGTCATATTGCCAGAAATCATTATCAAGAAGCAAATAGCCCTTACCGGCAACAACAAAGGTTGCTTCTCCTTTTATTTTACCTCCCGGAAAAGCGGCTTTGTTTTCCCAAACCAACTCTTTATTCTGGGCTGATAAGCTTAGTGTGAAGAGTGAATAAAATGCAAGAAAAAGTAAATACCTGAAAAAACGCCTCATCTATCTTACTTTATAAGTTAAATACTATAGCACCTATCAAAGATAATAAATAAGGGAAATATTACACTATACTTTTAAAAAATTTTGACCCGCGGGATAAATAATGGCTATCCTGTTATATTTTGCTCCAATCTTCCACAGTAATTACCTCGGCCTGGCGAGGGAAAACCTTGGTAGTCAGCACACGGTGCACTTCTTCGTCTGCATCAGCGCATGCATCAGCCAGAACGGTGAGTTTATAATCTTTATCAGCTGCTTCGCGCAGGGTCGATAACACTACACCGCTTGTGGCTATGCCCGTTAATACCATATGGTGTATTCCCATAGCACGAAGCACCACTTCAAGGTCACTGCCTGCAAAAGCACTTACACGACGCTTGGTAACAATAACTTCTCCCGGCACTGGAGCAACAGAAGCATCAACTTTTGACCATTCTTCCATATTCACGCCGGCCATTCGTTCTCGGATTGATGAAAAACTTTTATTATTAGGGCTGACTTCAGGCATACCCGCTCTAAAACCCACTACCACATATATAACAGGTATTTTATTTGAACGGGCATGGCTTATAGCCTTTTGTACATTATCGGCAAAGTTACCTGCGGGCACCATTTTAAGAATAGTTGTTTGCATGTCCATTACAAGTAGTGCTGTGTTTGCTTTGTTTGTTTCCATTGTGTTGTTTTTTATATTAATGATGTTATTAAATTCTTCTTCCTGCAATGTCTTCCGCTTCCGGGAATTCCTTCATTTCTTTCACGTTAAGCCTGTCTTTCCTTAGAAAGCCCGAGAAAGCAAATGAAATAATAATTGCTGCTATACCCTGGCAAAGTATAGCATCAGGGGCACCGATTTTTTCTGATACGGCGCCCAAAAGCAAACTACCCAGTGGCATCATACCAAAAAAGGCCAGGGCCACATAACCCATAACCCTGCCCCGCATTAGCTTATCCATATGTACTTGTACAATAGTAATACAAATGGTGGTTTGCGACATGGTACCAAAGCCTGAAACCACAGCAAAAACCATTGCACCCCAGAAGTTACTTATATGCGAAAAACAAATAAGACCGATACCGAGTATTATTGAATTAACCATGAGAATAAATTTCAAATCAGCGCCTTTTTTCAACGATGCGAGAAAAAGTGCGCCACCCATTGCCCCTACTCCTATAAAACTGCGGACATAACCAAATGTAGCCGCATCGCCTTTATAAATTTCTTTTGCAAAAGCAGGCAGGAGAGTATCGTATGGTAAAACAAAAAAGCTCATCATGGCAAGTATCAAAAGCGTCATGGCTATTATGGGAGTGTTTTTAATATATATAAAGCCCTCCGTCAGTTCTGCTGCTAATTTTTTTTTCTCCGGGCGGGGAACATATTTCGGCAATTTCATTAGTAATAGGGATGTAAGTACTGCAATAAAACTTAAAGCATTTAAAAGAAAACATATACCGGCTCCGAATCCTTGTAAAGCAATCCCCGACAGCGATGGGCCGATTATCCGTGCAAGATTTACCATAGAAGAATTAAACGCCACCGCATTGGGCAAATCATCTTTATTATTTACCAGTTCATGTACCAATGGTTGCCTGGCCGGAACATCAAAAGCATTAATAACACCCAGCATAACACTTAATGCAAGAATTGTGCTAACATCATAATGCTTGGTAAGAACAAGTACTGCCAGCAAAACAGCCTGTATCATTGAGGCTGTCTGTGTTATAAGAAGAATTTTATACCTGTTGTACCTATCGGCAACTATACCACCATATAAAGAAAGTAGCGATGAAGGAATTTGTTGAGCAAAAGCGGTAACGCCAAGCATAAGCAACGACCCTGTCATGGTATATATTACCCAGCTTATAGCAGTGCGTTGCATCCATGTACCAATTAATGAAATTGATTGCCCGCTAAAGTATAGGCTGTAATTGCGGTTTTTGAAAGCCCTGAATGTGCTTATTTTTACACCCGTTGCCATGTTATAATGTTTCCGTATTTTTCATCCCTCTTCCCATTATTATTTGGCGTATACCAACTTATTCATCACCGGCAAAACCTTTTCCAGAAGCTCCATTTCCTTGTCTGTAAGTGATTTCTCAATAGCCCCCTTCAACCATTCATCTTTATCATATTTAACTTTCTCCACCATTTTCTTTCCAAACGGGGTAAGCGATATGTATACCTTGCGTTTATCATCTTTAGAAGGTATCCTTTTTATAATCCCCTGTTCTTCCATTTTTTTTAATATCTGCGACATGGACTGGGTTTTAACCCTTGTTAAGGCAGCTAGTTCAGTAGGCAATAAAGTGGGCGACCTAAACAAATGCCCTATGGTTTCCACTTCTGTCATAGAGTATTCCTTAACTGAATCAGCCTGTTTACGCAGGCTTTTGTGCAGTGTGGAGATAACTGTACGTAATGAAGAAGATAATTCGGTTGTATTCATGTATGTAATGTAACTTGGTATTTTAACTTGTTAGTTTACCTTACAAATATATACATTATTTCAATACGGGCTAACGGTTAAATAAAACAAATGGGTTTTATATCCAAATGACACTTCTTAACAGAAAATTTAGTTACTTTAAATCCTCGTATTCAACCATATACTCATGCCCTACTTCTATACATACATAAAAAAAGTACACTTTCTAATTCTATTTGCCTGGCCATTCCCCCTGCTTTTAAAGGCCCAAACCGATAAAAAAACCTATAAGCTCACTAAAATAATTACAGGCAAGTTGTCGCCCAAATCAATTAACAATAACGGGAAGAATATGTTCTTTGCCCAGAACATGATGTATAATCACACCGTTACTGTTTATGATAGCACATTTAATCTTGTAGCCACTATTAATGACAAAGTTAAACCGGCAGATTTCGGATTTGAAAAAATTAAAGGGACATTAACAGGCGCACCGGTAGAAAGTGCTGCGACAAAAGACGGCAAATACGTATGGGTGAGTAATTATAATATGGAGGGCGATGGGTATAGCAATCCGGGGTGCGATACATGCAATGGTAAGGGATACGACCAAAGTTTTGTATATAAAATAAACACACAAGGCCTTAAAATAGAGAGCATTGTCAAGGTAGGCAGCGTCCCTAAATTTTTAGCTATAACACCCGACCAGAAAAAGCTGATTGTAAGCAATTGGAGCAGCGGAGATGTAAGTATAATTGACCTTGTAACGGAGAAAGAACTTAAACGGATTAATGTAGGCCCTGCACCTAGAGGTATTGCCTGCGATACCGGAAGCACTTTTGCTTACGTGGCAATAATGGGCGCATGGAAAATTGTTAAAATCAACCTAACTACTTACGAAACTGAAACATTTGTTTCGGGTATAAGGAACCCCAGGCACTTGTGTATTGATAAAGATTACCTGTATGCAAGCCTGAATGGGGAACAGGCAGTTTGCCGTATTAACCTGCTTACTGCCAGAATAGAAAAACTAACTGTAGGAAAAGCGCCACGTAGTATGGTTATTTCACCAGTGTACCATAAACTGTTTGTGGATTGCTACGAGGACAGCAAGATTGCCGTAGTTGACCTTACCACATTTAAACCTGAAACAGATATTAAATGCGGTAAATATCCTATCGGTGTTTGTTTAAGCAACGACAACAAGCAAGTACTTGTATCATGCTACACGGGTTACATAGAAGTTTTTTCTGAAGAAAAAGCAAACATAAATAAAGTAGTGCCGGTAGCAGTTACTGCGAAAAAAGAGAACAATACCAATTCGTCGCCTGTATTGCCGGGAAAAAAGAACCTTCTTCAAAGTATCTTACCTGTTGCAATAACCTTGGCAGCAATTCAAAAACCCCTTGACCAAAAAAATCAGGGTAATTGCTACATTGTTCTGGGGTGCTTTTCAGTGAAGGAAAATGCTTTGAACCTGAAAGATAAGTTATTAAAAAAGGGAGTTGCAGTAGAGTTGATTGACACGAAAAAAGGAATCACTTATTGCGCATATAGAACCAGTAAGGATAATGACAGGTACGAAAAACAAATGGTCGAACTTGAAGCCATTACAGGGATAAAGGGCTGGCTGTATGAAATTTAACAACTTAGTTTAAAACATAGAATGTGAGTCTCCATTACCCACTTTCGTCTGAGGAGTGTAACGTAACGATATTTCCCATGCACCCTGGCCAGTAGTGGCCGATATATATTGCGAAGTATTTATATCATAACTAAAACCTATGGAGTATGAAGGGAATTCCATTTGGAGTAACGCGATAAATGCATCGCCTGCACGGTAGTATATACCAAAGTCTGCTACACGGCTTTTCGAAAAATCGGTATAATGGCTCGATTGTAAACCTAATGCATATCTTAACTTTATTCCCAGGTCAATCTCCTGGGCGGGTCCCTGCCTATAAAAGACAGCTAAAGGCGCCAATGCCATATTTGAACCGGACATCTTAAACTCCGCACCGGCATGGAACACATAACGAATATATAAATTGGTGCCAGGGCCATTGGTGCCATAGAAAGACATGTCGGGCTGATTAATATGAAAGAAAGCCACACCTACATTATATTTTACATATTGGCTGGATGCAATATTTACCGCTGATGAAGAATAATTATACAAAAGGCCTCCAGAAAAATCGGAATACGATAGTGTATGGCCTGCTAATGGCTCGCCCGTTGCAGCATTTGGGTCATACTGCCCATTGATGTACTGCTCATCCCATGGTACATTCTGAAGGTTCATACTGTTCTGCGACCAACCTCCCTGAAGCCCTGCTGTTATGGTATTCTTTGGGTCTAAATATACTCCCCCGGCAAGACTGAAATTCACTTCGGTAGTGGTTAATTGTATGGTTCCCGCTTTGTCACTGAAAAACGAAATACCTGGCGACAGGAAGCCGCCTTTCCAGCCCTGCAATACATTCTTATATTCAGCCGATGCCGCCATGGTACTGAATTCATAACCACTGCCTAATGAAGCTGCCCACTGGTTACGATAATTTATTTCTGCGCGGAAATCTCCATTGAAAGCGCCACAAAGAGCAGGGTTCAATGTAAGTGATGATTCATAAAACTGCGTAAAATGAATATCCTGAGCCCTGATGTTAAATGGGGAACAGATCAATAAGACAATAACTATCCGCAACAAATGCTTTGCGGCCGGTAGTTTCTTATATGTCTTTTCTTTCCTGCTCATCTTTGTTTTTACCTTACTAATCCGACATTACCTTTCTTCTGCACCTTAGTGCCATCATCAAGGGTAGCTTCAACATAATAACCATATACACCCACGTTCATAGCCTGACCATTGTACCTGCCATCCCAGCCTATATTCCGGTTATTCGATTCAAATACTTTATTACCCCATCTGTCATATACTATAAAATCAAGTTCTTTGATGCAATTACCTCTTACATATAGAATATCGTTATGTCCATCACCATCAGGTGAGAAAGCGCCGGGAACAAATACTTCGCCGCAAATGTCTTCTACATGTATTGTTACCGTATCGTCAGTTTTACACCCATTGCTATCAATTACAAATAATGTGTAGGTAGTTGTTGTTGTAGGGCTGGCCACAGGGTCAGGACAGTTATCGCAACTTAATGATGAAGTCGGTACCCACATATAACTATCTCCTGAAGGCCCGCTTCCGGTTATGGGAGCGCTATTACCAATAAGTATGGTTGTTGCTCCTGACGCGGTTACTCCGGTAGGGTTAGGGTTAACTATAACCTGTTCACTATCTTTAACTGAGCAGGCTCCGTTGAATACTGTAACTACATAAGTTGTCGAAGATCCCGGGGTAGCAGCAGGATCAGATATGCTGTCCTGGTTCACGGTGGCAGATGGAGACCAACTGTAACTGCTTCCGCCTGAAGCCGATAACACAGCATAACCACCCTTGCATATTTTCTGTGTGCCTCCTACTGCGGCTACAGGCATAGTATCCACCTTCACCGCTATATTTGTGGTATCGGTACATCCTATTGAATCTTTACCCACCACACTATATGTAGTGGAAGCTGAAGGAGTTCCGGTTGTAACAGAACATGTATTGCAACTTACACCTGTGGAAGGTAACCATGTATATGTAGATGCTCCCGTAGCTGAAAGCGAAACGTTACTGCCAATACAAATTTCATTAGGCGAGGAAGTAGCGATAACAGCCGGGCCTGGGCTAACAGTTAGTTTAACGGTATCGGATGAAGTCATGCCATTACCAATTATACAATAATAGGTATAGCCGCTCATAGAAGTTGTAGCACCTGTTATATTAAGTGTTGGTGTGGTTGCGCCTGAATATATACCTCCGTTAACCACGTTAACGAATCCGCTGCCGGGGTTAACTTCCCACTGAAAATTCATTCCTATACCTGTATCCACAACAGTAAGCGAGGTATCGAACAAATTACAGGTAGTAATTGAGTTGGGTTGAACAGTAACCGGTGTAACACCCATTGGGCCGGAATTATCGGCCAATACCCATGAACGTAGAAGGTTAGCCGGTGTTATATTACCAGATGATACAGTCTTTAAAACACTGTTATCTGTACCCCAACTGCCATAAAAATCGGCCCAGGTAGCTCCTGTGGGGTTAAATCGTTGCACAAAAAGGTTCTTTTCGGTTATCGCATTCCCCGGAGCCGTTACTTCACCCATTATATAAGTGAATGTAACATCGGATGTTGGTTTTGTTGCATAGCTGCCTGCATCTATTATCCAGAACCTGTCCACTGCCTTAGCTGAATTATCAACTACAGTATTTCCATGCATATTAGTTACGCCAGTGGGCATATACGTTAGGTTATCCCATGTTGGCCCATGATAAGTAGAGAAATTTATAGAACCTGTTGTGTCGCCGGCAGTGGTTACATTCATAGTAACAGGTATGTAATTGGTAGTAGAATCACCAAAGGGAACTATATAATTTCCTGCGCTTGAACCTATGTTCCATTTTACCTGGTTAAATTCAGCTTCCGAAATTATCCACCCTTGTCCGGGATTTACAATTGCAGTTGCCGAAGGATTATCAATAACAAGCAATGGGCTATTCTCCATAACTATATACGCACTGTCAAACACAATTTGTTGCTGCGCCTTGGTACATAAAGCAACTAACAGTAGCACAAAAACTGTTACTACTCTAAAGAACAATAATATTATGTGCCTATTTTTTTGCATTGGCCTGCGCTTTTATCAACTGCTGAAGCTCGGCTAATTCTTTCTGATACAAGGCCTGTGAATTAAGCATTGCATTCATTTGTGATTGTAACTGGTCTATCTGTTTCTGCAGTGAAGCGTTTTGATCCTTCAGTTGTTTGTTTTGCTGCTGAACTGCACTAATTGAATCTACCAGGTTCTTTTCGGTAGAATTTAGTTTCCTGTTTAATGCTTGTACACCTGCCAATGCAACGCCCGGCGGGTCAATGGTGGAAATGGTCACGCTATCATCACCAACATGGAACATGCGATAGAAATCCTGTGCCATTGGGCCAATATGCTGAATTTTACCGGTGTCGGTTTTGTAATTCCAGCGTAGAATCGGAAGTGCGTCTATACGCTTAAGAATATCGGCTCCGTCAAGAACAACAAAATTTTCCTTTTTATTCCTGTCAGAGGTATATGTCCATGCAGCAGAGCTGTTCGCAAGCTGGGCATATAAGCCTGATGCGGTTTGTATACTTACTGCGTATCCGGCAACATAAGGTGCACCATTTATACCGGTAAATGTTACACTGGTATTTCCAAGCTCCATCATATTGTTGTTACTTACAACTGCACCGTTACCTACTGCTGTAGCATTTGTAAGGGTACCTGAACTGGCTTGTGCCTGGTAACCTAAAAATGTATTGTTAGAGCCACTGGTATTAGCCGTGCCTGCCGTACCAGCCTGGTAACCTAATGCGGTATTATTTGAGCCTGTGTTACTTAATAACGAGGACCATCCGATAGAAGTATTATTGCTTCCGGCACTATTATTATTCAACGCTTCATAACCCAAAGCGGTATTTAATGCCCCGGTAGTATTTGCCTGCAATGCTGATGCACCAACACCTGTATTCTGGTTTCCTGAACTATTAACCTGTAATGCTTCATATCCAACAGCCGTATTCAGGCTAACTGTTGATGTTACTGCCTCTTTCAAGGCAAAGTAACCCACTGCTGTATTATCTGCCCCGGTTGTATTGTTGAGTAATGCCTGGTAACCCATTGCAGTATTATTGTTACCACTTGAATTGGTTTGCATTGCCTGGTAACCTAACGCCGCGTTACTGGTTCCTGACGTATTTGATCCCATGGCTTCGAAACCTACGGCTGCATTATTGCTATTAGTATTTAGTTGAAGGGCACCTGAACCAACAGCAACGTTATCGGCGCCGGTTAAATTTACATTAAGGGCCTGGTATCCTATACCTACGTTAGCGGCACCTGAAGTATTCTTATTCAATGCAGTGTGACCAATGGCTATATTCTGGCTACCGGTATTAGCCTGCAACGTCATATTACCGACAGCTATATTATTAGTACCAGACGTTGCATTCTGCATTGCATTTTCACCTACCGCTACGTTTGCAAAAGCCGTAGTATTCGATTGTAATGCCGAACGGCCTATAGCAGTATTTCCTAAACCACTAGTATTACTTAATAGGGCCCGGCTACCAACTGCCGTGTTATCATAACCACCTCCACTATTATTTGTCAGTGCAAGGTTACCAATTGCCGTATTATTCGAGTCGGAAGTAGCATTCTGGTTGAGCAATGCATTAAAACCAACGGCTGTATTGTTCCATCCTGTTGTATTTGCGTCAAGAGCCTGGTACCCCAACGCTGTATTATTTGTACCGGTTGAATTACCCTGCAAGGCGTTGTATCCCACAGCAGTCAAGTTGTTGGCCGTGGTATTAAACAGTGCGTAATAACCTATTCCTGTATTATTATTTCCGGTTGAACTGTTCAAGGCATTAGAACCGACAGCCGTATTTTGATTACCGGTGGAGTTAAGGACAAGAGTGTTATTACCGATAGCTGTATTATCGTGCCCGCTTGTGTTTGTCGTGAGTGCCGTATTCCCTATTGCAGTATTACTTGTAGCAGTAATAGTCCCGCCTGTCTGGAATCCAAAAAAAGTATTGCCGTTAGCATTATCTATTCTGCCTGAAGCTACATTGTCTACTCTGAAATTAAGAGGTACGTTATCGGTGGTACCTATAAAGTTTGTTCCATCAACTGTGCCTGCATTGCCTGTCAGCAACCATGCACTGTCTTTAACATATGAGGCACCTGAACCACCTGCAACAGTTGTCCATTGCGGAGCAACACCAGGGCCTTTTGAAGTAAGTACCTGACCAGATGTACCAGCCTGGTAAGCTGCAGTATAATAAGGCATTAATGCACCAGCGAATTTTACAGCAATAGGCGCCCTGGCCCCAGCACTGTCTCCCAAATAAATTTGATTAGACAATGATTTATTAGATATACCCGCTTCATATCCAAGGTAAACGTTGTTTACTCCTATTGTATTATTATAACCAGCACTATCGCCAACAAACGTATTAAAACTACCAGTAGTGTTATCGTTACCTGCACTATTACCCAATGCAGTTATTCCTGTACCTGTTGAAGTATTAAAACCTGCATTATAGCCAACATAAGTGCTATACCAGCCTGTACTATTAGTAAAGCCAGACCCTACACCGACTGAAGTATTATAACTTCCTGTTGTATTATAATAAAGAACATAGGCACCTAAACCCGTATTTTGAATACCGGTAGTATTTGCAAGCATATTAATATTCCCAATCGCTGTATTATGATATCCCGTTGTATTAACCGGCAAGGCTAAATACCCGACAGCGGTATTGGAGTACCCAGTAGTATTTGCAGGTAAAGCATTATAACCAATTCCTGTATTGCTTGAACCGGTAGTATTACTCTTACCATTTTGATATCCATAAAATGTATTATTATTACCTGCATAGTCTATCCACCCTGACGTTTGTCCATTCACTTTAATTTGCAATGCTTCACCATCGTTAGTTCCAATCCAATTATTTGTTGGGTTAGTACCAGAATTACCTGTCAGCAACCATGCACTATCTTTAACATATGAAGTGGTCAAACTGGTTGTCCATTGGGGTGCCACACCCGGCCCCTTAGAGGTTAATACCTGTCCAGATGTACCAGCCTGGTAAGCTGCAGTATAATAAGGCATTAATGCACCGTTAAATTCAAATTGGGTAACAGAATTGTTTCCCATAGTCATTGTATTGCTGGTAGAAACAGAAGCATTATATCCCACAGCTGTTGCATTATTTAATGCGGCCGATGCTACATTAGCTCCGGAACCGATGGCTGTATTCTGGGTTCCGGAAGTGTTTGTACTTAATGCATTATCACCCACTGATACATTATTGCTTCCTGTTGTATTTGCTTTTAATGACTGGTAGCCAACTGCGGTGTTGGGTGTTCCGGTTGTATTCACATTTAAAGCCTGGTAGCCAACTCCTGTATTATTAGAAGCACTGTTATTATAAAGCGCCTCATATCCTGCAGCGGTATTGTCGGCTCCAGTGGTGTTTGCATTAAGAGCACCCTGACCGAATGCAGAATTATCACTTCCTGAAGTATTCGCAAAAAGCGAAACCATGCCGTTGGCAGTATTGTTTATACCCGTGGTATTTGAATTACCCGATTCGTATCCGAAGAAAGTATTTGCAAGGGTATTATCTATTCTACCTGATTTCTGGTTGTTAACTCTAATGTTGAAAGGAACATTATTTGTAGTACCAATAAAATTAGTCCCGTCAACCGTATTTGAATTACCTAATAATAACCATGCACTGTCTTTTATATCACCAGGGCCAGTAGGACCAGTAGCTCCATTTGTTCCTGCTGTGCCGGTTGAGCCTGTAACTCCAGTTGCGCCCGTTGCGCCATTTGTTCCTGCTGTGCCGGTTGAACCTGTTGCGCCTGTGGCACCCGTTGCCCCGTTAGTACCCGCTGTGCCGGTTGAACCTGTTGCGCCAGTGGCGCCTGCTGTTCCGGTTGAACCTGTTACACCAGTTGCGCCTGTGGCTCCATTACTACCTGCTGTGCCAGTTGAACCCGTAACACCTGTTGCTCCTGTGGCTCCATTACTACCTGCTGTGCCAGTTGAACCCGTAACACCTGTTGCTCCTGTAGCCCCTGTAGTTCCATTAGTTCCTGCTGTGCCGGTTGCGCCCGTTACGCCAGTGGCACCCGTTGCTCCATTACTACCTGCTGTGCCAGTTGAACCCGTAACACCTGTTGCTCCGGTGGCTCCATTTGTTCCCGCTGTGCCTGTTGAGCCTGTGGCTCCTGTAGCACCGGTTGCTCCGTTTGTTCCTGCTGTGCCTGTTGAGCCTGTTACGCCTGTGGCTCCTGTAGCTCCATTAGTACCTGCTGTGCCCGTTGAGCCTGTGGCTCCTGTAGCACCGGTTGCTCCATTTGTTCCTGCTGTGCCTGTTGAGCCTGTTGCACCAGTTGCTCCTGTTGTTCCTATTCCGGTTGGACCGGTTGTTCCATCTGCTCCCGTGGGGCCCGTTACTCCATTAGTACCTGCAACACCTGTTGAGCCTGTTGCACCGGTTGCTCCTGTTGTTCCTATTCCGGTTGGACCCGTTATTCCATCGGCTCCTGTAGGGCCAGTTACTCCATTCGTTCCCGCTACGCCTGTTGCACCGGTTGCGCCAGTAGCTCCTGTTGTTCCTATTCCGGTTGGACCGGTTGTTCCATCAGCTCCCGTGGGGCCCGTTACTCCATTAGTACCTGCAACACCTGTTGAGCCTGTTGCACCGGTTGCTCCTGTTGTTCCTATTCCGGTTGGACCGGTTGTTCCATCAGCTCCCGTGGGGCCTGTTACTCCATTGGTTCCTGCTATGCCTGTTGCTCCGGTAGCTCCTGTTGTTCCTATTCCGGTTGGACCGGTTGTTCCATTAGCACCTGTGGGGCCCGTTACTCCATCAGTACCTGCAACACCTGTTGAGCCTGTTGCGCCAGTAGCTCCTGTTGTTCCTATTCCGGTTGGACCGGTTGTTCCATCTGCTCCCGTAGGGCCTGTTACTCCATTAGTACCCGCTACACCTGTTGCTCCTGTTGCACCGGTTACTCCATTTGCCCCGGCAGTTCCAGTTGCACCGGTGGCGCCAACCGCATAACCTGCATTTATTGTTGTTGAATTAGATAAACCTATATATAATGAATCATTAGTAATAGTAGCAGAAATTACATACAAGCCCGTTGCTCCTGTTACGCCGTTAGTACCTGCAATACCTGTTGCTCCTGTAGCTCCATTTGTTCCAGCAGTTCCCGTTGGACCGGTCACTCCGTCAGCTCCTGTGGGGCCTGTTACTCCATTAGTACCCACTACACCTGTTGCTCCTGTTGTACCGGTTACTCCATTTGCCCCGGCAGTTCCAGTTGCACCGGTGGCGCCAACCGCATAACCTGCATTTATTGTTGTTGAATTAGATAAACCTATATATAATGAATCATTAGTAATAGTAGCAGAAATTACATACAAGCCCGTTGCTCCTGTTACGCCGTTAGTACCTGCAATACCTGTTGCTCCTGTAGCTCCATTTGTTCCAGCAGTTCCCGTTGGACCGGTCACTCCGTCAGCTCCTGTGGGGCCAGTTACTCCATTAGTTCCCGCAACACCTGTTGCACCAGTCGCACCCGTTGTTCCTATTCCAGTTGGACCTGTTATTCCATCAACACCTGTGGGGCCGGTTACTCCATTTGTTCCGGCAATGCCAGTTGCACCAGTCGGGCCGGTTGCTCCAGTCGTTCCTATTCCTGTCGGACCCGTTATTCCATCAGCTCCCGTAGGGCCGGTTGCTCCATTAGAGCCAGCTACTCCGGTTGCACCAGTCGCTCCGGTAGGGCCTATAACATAACCCACATTAATTTGCGTACCGTTGGAAAACGATATATATAAGGAATCACTTATAACACTAACACCAGTTATACTTATACCAGTTGGGCCTGTAACTCCTGTAGTTCCTGCAATACCTGTGGTTCCCATAGCACCTGTTGCTCCGGTTGGGCCTGCAGGACCTGCAGTAGTGTCAGCCGGACCTGTTACTCCGGTTGCACCTATAGCACCTGTTGTGCCGGTAGCTCCATTTATACCGGCAACCCCGGTAGCACCCGTAGCACCTGTGGGGCCTAGAACGTAACCTGCATTCAATATTGTACCATTAGTCAGGGAAATAAACAGCGAATCGCTGGCTACTGACATGCTCGCTATACCTACACCTGTCGGGCCTGTTGGACCAGTAGCGCCCGTCGGACCGGTTGGGCCTGCCGCTCCGATTCCCGTTACAAAAATTGCCCACTCTGCTCCGTCCCAATAATAATATCCGGGTACCACATTGAAGGGTATTACACCTGCTGTATTTGTATTGTAAACAATTAAGCCTGTGGCAGGCGCTATTACAGGAGCAGCAACATTGGTAGCCGTAAGCGCTACCTGGGGAGCAAGAAATCCTAATGTACCGCTGTTACCCGTATTTAAGTCAAGTACGGCCGATGCATTCGGCTTAGCACCCGTTTTATTTATACCTATATTTTGGGCCTGAACTGAGCCAAGAACAAGGAAAAGAAGAGAAAAAAAAAGTAAATTTCTTTTTAAAATCATTTATACTATTGTTGATCCCCTTTAATCTATTCTGCAATGTTTTTCAAGAAAAAACATTAAAAACTCTTATTACTGTCAACAATTACAAGGTGTTGAGACCTCATGAATGTGCTCATTTTCACTTATTTTACTTGGGGTAATTACAAGGCGCAAGTATAGATTTTACCCCTTTATTTAATGTTATGTGAGTATTAACTTTCAGAGCTTGAATATGAACCAAGTATTATCAAAATCTGTAGGACTTCTGTAGTAATTACGAATTCCATTCATACACTTCATAGAAACAAGCTTATAACCACTTCACAATTTCACCCAACTATTTACATATCATTAAGTTATACCTTTCTATTTACAAAATAGCAATTCTCTTGATTTTTGTACCTTTGCGGCCCAAAATACATGGGTAATAAAATTATATTTATGAAAAAGGTCTATATTTCATTTTTAGCTTTAATAATAATGGTAACTTCCTGCAACAATAACTCGAAACAAAAAGATAGTGCCTCCACTGGTCTTTCACCCGATAATCCTTTTGCCAAAGCCAGTACCCTACCCTTTGAGGCACCAGACTTTAGCAAGATAAAAGACAGTAATTTCAAACCCGCGTTAGAAGCAGGAATTAAGGAACAGCTTGATGAAATGAATAGGATAGCTGAGAACCCAGATGCACCTACCTTTGAAAATACAATGGTTGCTATGGAGAAAACAGGGCAACTGCTGCATAGGGTTAATAATGTTTTCAATCTGCTAAGCGGGGCCAACACTGACCCTGAACTGCAAAAACTATCGGAGGAAATTGCACCGGAATTGGCGGCAGAAAATGATGCCATTTATCTTAACGATAAACTATTCAAAAGAGTTGAAGCTATTTATAATCAGAAAGCCCAACTGAAACTTGACCCTGAATCGGACAGACTGGTAGAATTCTATTACCAGAAATTTGTGCTTTCGGGCGCCAAATTGCCTGATAAAGCCAAAGACAGTTTAAAAAAACTTAATAAAGAAGAAGCGATGCTTGGCGCCAAGTTTACAAACCAGTTACTGGCCGCTGCTAAATCAGGGGCACTGGTGGTTGATAGTAAAGACGCATTGGCCGGACTTTCTGATGGAGAAATAGATGCTGCCGCTTTGGCAGCAAAAAATGCTAACCAGGAAGGTAAATGGCTAATCCCTATACGAAATACTACGCAGCAACCCGCGTTACAGTCGTTGAACGTAAGGGCTACCCGCCAGAAATTATTTGAAGCCTCATGGAATCGCGCTGAAAAAGGAGATTCGAATGATACGCGCCCTACTATTTTACGGATTGCCGCTATTCGCGCGCAAAAAGCTAAACTTCTTGGATTCCCCAACTATGCTGCGTGGAAGTTAATGGACCAGATGGCAAAAAAACCTGAAGCAGTTGAAAAATTTATAAGCGACCTGGTGCCTGCTGTAACCGCAAAGGCTAAAATAGAAGCGTCCGACATACAAAAAGTTATAGACCAGCAAAACAAAGGCAATGATAAATTCAAGCTGCAGCCATGTGACTGGAATTACTATGCGGAACAGGTTCGCAAAGCAAGGTTCGACCTTGATGAGAGCGAGGTAAAACCTTACTTTGAAATAAATAATGTACTTCAGAATGGTATTTTTTATGCAGCAAATAAGCTTTACGGGCTTACTTTTAAAGAACGCAAAGACCTTCCGGTATATGATAAGGATGTAAGAGTTTTTGAGGTTTTCGATAAGGATGGAACTTCAATGGCATTATTCTACTGCGACTATTTCAAGCGCGATAATAAGAATGGCGGCGCATGGATGGATATAATGATGGGGCAATCGAAATTACTTGGCACAAAACCTGTGGTATACAACATTTGCAATTTCACAAAACCTGCCGATGGGCAACCTGCATTAATCAGTTTCGATGACGTAACTACTATGTTCCATGAATTTGGCCATGCCCTCCATGGAATGTTTGCCGCTGAGCAATACCTTAGTCTTTCAGGCACTGCCACCGCTCGCGATTTTGTTGAATTCCCTTCACAGTTTAATGAACATTGGGCATCGGACACAGCGGTATTCCGTAATTACGCAAAACATTATAAAACGGGTGAACCTATGCCCCAGGCCCTTGTAGATAAAATAAAGAAAGCAGCTACTTTCAACCAGGGCTACAGCCTTATGGAAATAATTGCTGCTGCCGACCTTGATATGCAATGGCACGAAATATCGGCAGACAGTAATGTAACTGACGTTGACAAGTTTGAATCGGCAGCGCTTGCCAAAACGCATCTTAATATGCATGAAGTGCCTACGCGCTACCGTTCCAGTTATTTCCTGCATATATGGAGTAATGGTTATGCAGCAGGCTATTATGCCTATTCATGGACTGAAATGCTTGCCGATGATGCGTTTAGCTGGTTTGAAGAGCATGGAGGCCTAACACGTGAAAACGGACAGCGTTTCCGCGATATGATTCTTTCCAGGGGTAACACAGAAGACCTTGCAACTATGTACCGCAATTTCCGTGGCAGAGCCCCTGAAATTACCTCAATGGCAAAGAAGCGTGGCCTTACTGAAGGTAAAAACTAATCTTAAGAACACGTTTATTTTTCCCTTATAGGGGAAATAAAGTGCAATTAATTCTGTTCATGGTCGTCTAATCTTTTACACGATTGATTTAATGTACTTTAACTGAATACATAACCAGCATATATATCATAAACTTTACGGCTTAGAAAGAAAACAAATATTATTGTCCGAATCGAAAGATGTTATTACTTTTGCTTCGTTCCATCACAAAAGAAAATGACCCCATTGACTGAGTGCAGAGGAATACCGCAGGTATTTCATAAATATTTCATAACCCGTATAAGGTTTGTGCTTATTGCATGTATTGCGGCACTATCATTACAGGCAAAGGCCCAGAACAAAACCACTACCGACACGGTTCCTTATTTAACCCTTGACCAGTGCATAGCTTATGCGCTGCAATACCAGCCACACGCAAAGCAAGCCCTTATAAATATTGATATTGCCCGGAAAACGAATGCCATAAATCTTGCCGGGTGGATGCCCCAGGTAAACTTAAGCGCAAATATTTATCATTATATCCAGCTCCCTACTTCACTTGTTACAAACCAATCGAACCCCGACGGGCCACCTGTACCTGTAAAAGCGGGTGTTTCCAATACATCTACACCTCAGCTATCTGTTACCGAGGCCTTGTTCAGCCCAAACCTGCTATATTCAGCTGAAAGCGCCCATTTATTTGTGGAACAGGCAAAGCAAGCCAGCGACAGTAACCAGATAAACATTATTGCAGGCGTAAGCAAATCGTTTTATAACTTGCTATTTAACCTGGAACAAATAACAGTTCTTATAGAAGACACAGCGCGCCTAGGTAAATCGGTAAGGGACGCTTACCACCAATATATAGGCGGTATTGTTGACAAAACAGATTACAAGGAAGCCATTATAACTCTTAATAACTCAAAGGCACAGCTAAAACAGGCCCAGGAAAATGTTATCCCTTTATATGCCCAGCTCCAGCAGGAAATGGGGTTTCCGCCTGAAAAAAAATTCAATGTGAATTTCGATACCGCTAAAATGATGAATGAAATAAAGGCCGACACTATACAGCAGCTTAAGTATGAAAACCGTATAGAATACCAGCTTCTTTCTACTTCGCAAAAACTGCAGCAACAAACCATAAATTATTATAAATATAATTTCCTGCCAACCGTTTCAGCCTTTTATTTTTACAATTACGAATTTGAAAGTGACGATTTTTCATCATTATATTCCCAGGCTTATCCTTATTCATATATAGGAGCATCAATTAATATTCCTTTATTTACAGGCCTTGCGCGTTTGGAAGGCATACAAAGAGCAAAGCTACAGGGACAAATACTTGACCTTGATGCGGATAATCTTAAACTTACCATTTATGCGGAATACACTTCTGCCCTCGCAAACTATAAAACCAACCTGTACGATTTAATGGCCTTACGGGAAAATGATGCGATGGCGAAAGACGTCTACAATGTAGTTACGTTGCAATATAAACAGGGAATTGTAGCTTACCTGAATGTAATAACCGCTGAATCGAATTTAATCTCTTCCGAAATCAGTTATTTGAATGCCCTCTTCCAGGTACTGTCGAGTAAGGTAGACCTGGAAAAAGCAATGGGTAATATAACACCATCAAAACATTGACGATTTAAAAAACCTCTTATGAAAATACCCCATATTACTTTGTTGACAGGTTGCACGTTATTGGTTTGCTGCAGCCGGCCACAGGCGCCTAAAACTCCCGCGGTACCGGTTAACCTGTTCACTGTAAAAGCGCAAACAGTTTTATACTACGACAAGTACCCGGCTAATACGGTAGCGCTGAACCAGGTTGATTTAAGGCCCGAGGTGCAAGGCTATATAACTGATATTACTTTTACCGAAGGAACACATGTTCATAAAGGCCAGGAATTATATAAAATTGACCAGCGCCTGTTCCAGGACGCGTATGACCAGGCAAAAGCTAACCTGGAAGTAGCAAAAGGAAACCAGACCATGACCCAGCAGGATGCCGACAGGTACACTTATTTAAATAGCCAGGATGCCGTTGCCAAACAAACACTCGACCATGCTGTTATAGCTTTGGAGCAGGCGAAAAACTCGGTAAAGGCAGCTGAACAAGCATTGAAAATAGCTGAAACTAATTTAACATACTCTGTAATTTCTGCTCCGTTCGACGGAACCATAGGCATAAGCCAGGTACGTTTGGGCAATATGGTTAGTGTAGGACAAACTGTATTGAATACAATTTCTACAGATGACCCTATGGGCGTTGATTTCCTCATTTCTGAAAAACAATTACAGCATTTCGAAGAACTGAAAGATGCCAAGGCGCAACCTGTAGATTCGCTCTTTTCAATTATCCTTCCCAATAATTCAGTATATCCTTATATGGGGAAAATTTCCATAATCGACCGCGCTGTTGACCCGCAAACAGGCACTATACGTGTGAGGGTTGTATTTCCTAACCCAGACTTTTCACTTAAACCGGGCTTGAGTTGCGTGCTGCGGGTACACAACCTGGATACCCAGCCTGAACTGGTTGTACCGAGCAAGGCAGTAGTGGAGCTTATGGGCGAATATTTTGTTTACGTGGCGAAAGACACTTTAGCACGCGACCCCAAGGACTCGACAAAAACAAACCCTGCAACTATAGCCATACAGAAAAAGGTACAATTGGGCCAGACCGTACCTCCTAACGTAATTATTAAAGGTGGCCTTGCTGAAGGAACCCGCATAGTCCTGGATGGTGTACAATCATTACATACCGGTACAATAATAAGTGTAGGCCCAAAACCTGACGGTGCCAAGGGAGGAAAAGATGGGATGAGTAGTGATGGCGGCTCGAGCAGGAAGGACAGCACTAAAAAAGGTACACTCTAATTATTTTCTAAACAGGTTTTGCAACAGGCATGATAGCAGATACATTCATCCGAAGGCCCGTTACCGCGATAGTCGTATCGCTGGTATTAGCCATAATCGGTGCCATATGTATCCTTAGCCTTCCTGTTAATCAATATCCCGACATTACACCTCCGGTTGTACAGGTTACTGCTCAATATACCGGTGCCGATGCCCAGACTGTTGAACAGACAGTTACTACTCCTATAGAGGAGCAAATAAACGGAGCGCACGGCATGGAATACATGCAAAGTAATAGTGGCAATAATGGCCTTATGACCATTAACACAACGTTTAAGGTTGGAACTAATATTGATATTGCGACACTCGACGTTCAAAACAGGGTAAGTATTGCCACACCTTTGTTGCCTGCGGCTGTAGCACGTTTAGGCCTTCCGGTTCGCGCACTTAATCCCAGCGCACTGATGCTCATTGCTCTTTATTCTCCCAAGGGTACTCACAACATCACATTCCTTGATAATTACACCAACATATTTATTATGGATGCATTGTTGCGTGTACCCGGTGTGGGAGCTATTACAACCGGTGCCGATAATTTTAGTATGCGCGTATGGCTGAATCCGGATAAAATGGCCGATTATTCTTTGTCGCCAACCGATGTAATTAACGCTTTGAATGAGCAGAATCTCCAGGTAGCCGCAGGCTCTGCGGGTGTGCCCCCGCAACAAAAAGCTCAAACCTACGAATTGAGTATTCTTGTAAACGGGCGGTTGAGCAAAGTTTCTGATTTTGAAAATATAATTGTAAAAACCCTTCCTGATTCGGGCAAAATTGTTTACCTGAAAGATGTGGGAAGGGTTGAGTTGGGCAAATTCACATATTCCAGCAATTCCTATGTAGATGATAAACGTGCATCTATACTTACCTTGTATCAAACTCCCGGCAGCAATGCACTGCAAACGGCTGCCGCAGTAATAAAAGAGCTTGATTTATTAAAACAATCATTCCCGTCAGATGTAGATTACAATATTCCTTTTGAAACGGTAACTGTAGTTAAAGTATCAATGCAGGAAGTTGTTGAAACACTTATTATAGCGCTTTGCCTTGTGGCATTTGTTGTATTCCTGTTCCTTCAAAACTGGCGCGCTACTTTAATCCCGGTTTTAGCCATACCCGTTTCTATCTTAGGCACATTCGCTTTCTTCATTCCCTTAGGGTTCACCATTAATACACTTACCATGTTTGGTTTTGTGCTGGCTATTGGAATTGTGGTAGACGATGCCATTATTGTGGTGGAAGCGGTTCAGCATTATATCGATCATAAAAAAATGACGGTAAAAGAAGCTACTCATGCAGCGATGAAAGATATTTCTGCGCCTGTAGTGGCTATTGCACTTATTCTTGCATCTGTATTCGTACCTGTGGGTTTCATACCAGGTATTGTAGGCCGCCTTTACCAGCAGTTTGCTATAACCATTGCGGTTTCAATAGTACTATCTGCTTTTATAGCCCTTTCACTTACACCTGCCTTATGTACATTGTTGTTAAAGCCATATAAAATTGATGAGAAAGCTAAAGGGCTTAATAAGTTTTTCTTCAAGTTCAATACGTGGTTTGAATCTCTTACAAACAAATATTCTCACGGTGTGCAAAGAGGTATCCGTAAATCGAGATATGTAGTTATTCTTTTATTATGCATAGCTATAGCAACCTTTTTCCTTTTCGAGCACAAACCATCAGGGTTTATTCCAAACGAAGATAACGGGCTTGTTTATGTAACATTTGAATTACCGGAAGCATCGGCCACTACACAATCAATTGATGTAATGACCAAATTAATGAACATAGTTTCTAAAACTCCGGGTGTAGAACATTACGCAGCGTTGGCAGGTTTCAATGTTATAACAGGTGCTACAAAATCAAACAGTGGGACGATATACCTTCAGCTTAAGCCCTGGGACGAGCGTAAGGAGACAAGCCAGCAAATACCCGACTTATTGGATACGTTAAGGGCCCGCATTAACAGGGCAAGGATCAACAATGCAAATATTGTAGTTATCCCACCTGCTCCAATTCCAGGAATTGGCCAAACTGCCGGTTTTAGTTTCCAGATAGAACAACGTAATACCAACGATGATGTTCAGGCATTTGAAACTGTGGTGAAGAATTTTGTGGCAGCAGCAAATAAAGACCCTGCCATTACAGGGGCATTCAGTTATTATTCTGCACATACCCCCAGTTATAACCTTACCGTTAACAGAGAGAAATGCAAAAAAATGGGGGTTAGCGTTTCTGATGTATTTACGGCCATACAGGTATATATGGGCAGTTATTACGTAAACGATTTCACTTTGTATAACCGTACATTCCACGTAGTGGTTCAGGCAGATACCATATATCGCAAAATGATAACGAGTATGGATAAATATTACGTCCGTAACCAAT
This sequence comes from Bacteroidota bacterium, assembly GCA_013285805.1. Taxonomy (GTDB): domain Bacteria; phylum Bacteroidota; class Bacteroidia; order JABEUT01; family JABEUT01; genus JABEUT01. The sequence continues at coordinate 42,749 of JABDGY010000002.1, forward strand.
CGGGACAAATGCTGCCATTAAGTACACTTATCAGTTATCAGCCCTCAGAAACAGCTCCTTTATTATCTCATTTCGATATATTCCGTTCGGCTGAAGTGGATGGATCATCTCCCGAAGGCTATAGTAGCGGCCAGTCTATAGATGCATTGCAAAAGCTTGCAGATAAAACACTGCCACAAGGTTATGGGTACGATTTTTCCGGATTGAGCTATGAGGAAATACAGGCCGGCACACTTACCATCTACATATTTTTATTTTCGCTTTTGTTTGTTTTTCTTTTCCTGGCGGCTCTCTATGAAAGCTGGTCGGTACCGTTTTCCGTATTGCTGGCTGTGCCTATCGGGGCTTTTGGTGCTATACTCACGCTTATTTGTATTCCCAGCCTTACAGATAATGTATATGCGCAAATAGGGCTCATTACACTTATAGGGCTTGCCGCCAAAAACGCAATACTTATCGTAGAATATGCCAAAGTTCGTGTTGATAATGGTGAAGACCTTATTGAATCAACTATTGATGCGGTTAAGCTAAGGCTACGACCCATTGTAATGACCTCACTGGCATTTATTTTGGGTGTAATGCCGCTAGTGTTTGCTTCAGGTGCCGGTGCAGTGGCACGCAGAACAATTGGTGTTACCGTACTTGGCGGAATGGTTGCAGCTTCATCAATTGCCATATTTATTGTTCCTGTACTTTTTGTAGTAATTGTAAAAATAGCTTATGGCAAAAAGGAACTCGAATACCTTGCCCAGCACCGTGATGAATTGACTGCAAAAGTAAACGAACAGAACCAGCACTAATATGATTGCTGACGTATTCATCAGGCGACCTGTTACTGCAATAGTTATAGCTTTAGTAATAGCTATATTGGGTACAATCTGCATTTTTACTCTTCCTATTAACCAGTACCCCAACATTACTCCGCCGGGTGTTTCGGTTAGCACAACCTATACCGGTGCCGATGCGCAAACAGTTGAGCAGAATGTGGCTATTCCTATGGAAGAGGCTATTAACGGGGTTAACGGAATGGAATACATAACCAGCAACAGTACCAGCACCGGCGCCTTATCTATAAGCACTACTTTTAAAGTTGGCACCAATGTTGATATTGCTGCACTTGATGTGCAAAACAGGGTAGGATTAGCCACCCCCATGTTGCCTACGGCCGTAAGCCAGCTGGGTGTAACGGTACGTGCAAAAAACACAAGCGCTTTAATGTTGGTAGCCCTGTATTCGCCCAAGGGTACTCACAATATTACTTTTCTCGATAACTACAATACCATTTACGTAATGGATGCACTGCTCCGTGTACCGGGCGTCGGAGATGTTAGCAGCCGTGCCGATAATTTCAGCATGCGTATATGGATGGACCCGGATAAAATGGCTTCATTTTCTTTAATGCCACAGGATATTAAAAATGCATTGGACGAACAGAATGTTGAAGTTGCTGCCGGTGCAGTTGGCTCTCCACCGCAAGACCCAAGCCAGGCGTATGAAATGACCGTTCTGGTAAACGGGCGATTAACTACAGTTTCTGACTTTGAAAATATTGTTGTAAAAACAATACCCGCTACAGGCGAAATGGTTTACATGAAAGACGTTGCAAGGGTTGAGCTTGGTAAATTTACATTTTCAAGTAATTCTTTTGTAGATGGCAAACGTGCTTCTTTTTTGCAGGTTTTCCAGCTTCCGTCAAGCAATGCGCTTGATGTTGCCAATGGTGTATATGCGGCACTTGAGAAATTAAAAAAGACATTTCCTGAGGATGTGGATTATAAAGTGCCATTTGAGGCGGTTACTATTGTAAAGGTTTCAATGATGGAAGTGGTTAAGACACTTATTATTGCACTTTGCCTGGTGGCTTTTGTTGTGTTCCTGTTTCTTCAGAACTGGAGAACTACAATCATTCCGCTTTTGGCAATCCCTGTGTCTATCATTGGTACGTTTATCTTCTTTGTTCCCTTAGGGTTTACTATAAACACACTTACCATGTTTGGCTTTGTGCTGGCCATCGGTATTGTGGTTGATGATGCTATTATTGTGGTAGAGGCCGTACAGCACTATATTGATGTGGAAAAGATGCCTGCAAAGGAAGCGACTATACATGCCATGAAAGACATAACGGGCCCGGTAATTGCTGTTGCGCTGATACTGGCCGCAGTATTTGTTCCTGTAGCCTTTATACCCGGTATTGTTGGTCGCCTGTACCAGCAATTTGCTATTACAATAGCTGTATCAATCCTTATATCGGCCTTTACGGCCCTTTCTTTAACTCCTGCATTATGTACACTGCTCTTAAAGCCACACCACATTGACAAGAGCTCAAAAGGGCTTAATAAATTCTTTTATTTATTTAATTCGCGCTTCGAAAGATTTATTTACCGCTATTCAAATGGGGTAAAGCGTGGAATTCATAACTCCAAATATGTAATTGTACTTTTAGTTTGCATTGGAGTAGCTACGTTTTTCCTGTTTAAAATCAAGCCTTCGGGTTTTATTCCTAATGAAGACTCGGGGCGCGTGCAGATTACCTATGAGCTGCCCGAAGCATCATCTACTACTCAGTCGGTTGAATTTATTACTAAATTAATGAAGGTGATTATGGAAACTCCTGGAGTAGGGCACTTTGGAGCCCTGTCTGGCCTTAATATAAGTAATGGCGCCGCAAAATCGAATAGCGGCACTATATTCTGCCAGCTTAAACCGTGGGATGAACGGAGTGACCCAAAGGAACAGGTAACAGGCACTACAACAGGAATAATTGGTGAAATGTATAAGCGTATTGCAAAGGCCGATTTGAAAAACGGGAAAGTAACCATTATGCAACCGGCCCCTATTCCCGGTATTGGAATATCGGCGGGATTCACTTTTATGATTGAGCAGCGAAATACAAATGACGATGTGCATGCATTTGAAACTGTTGTAAAGAAATTTGTAGCTGAGGCCAATAAGAATCCTGCTATTTCAAAAGCTGTAAGCTATTACTCAGCACATACTCCCAGTTACGAACTTACAGTTGACAGGGAAAAATGCAAGAAAATGGGGGTAAATATTGCCGACGTATTTTCTACTATCCAGGGATATATGGGCAGCGATTTTGTGAACAATTTCACCCTCTATAATCGTACTTTTCACGTAGTTATACAGGCCGATACCTTATACCGCAGGTTTGTAACCGATATGGATAAATATTATATCCGGAATGATTCAGGAGCAATGCTGCCGCTGCGATCCCTGATTACTTATGTACCCATAGAAGCCGCGCCGGTTATATCGCATTTTAACATTTTCCGTTCAGCCGAAGTAGATGGTGGTTCACCGCAGGGTTACAGCAGCGGGCAAACCATGGATGCTTTGAAAGATGTAGCAGCAAAAGTTCTGCCAAGGGGTTATGGCTACGAATGGTCAGGCTTAAGCTATGAGGAAATAGTTGCGGGTTCACAAACTATTTACATTTTTATGTTCTCGCTTATTTTTGTTTTTCTTTTCCTGGCGGCTCTCTATGAAAGCTGGTCGGTACCCTTTTCTGTTATGCTTTCAGTTCCTATAGGCGCATTCGGAGCTATACTTACACTTATATGCCTTCCATCGTTAAGCAACAATGTTTATGCACAGATAGGGCTTATAACGCTAATTGGCCTGGCAGCTAAAAATGCCATTCTTATTGTTGAATACGCTAAGGTAAGGGTAGACAATGGTGAGGAACTCATTCAGTCCACTATTGATGCAGTTTCATTGCGGTTACGCCCTATACTCATGACATCTTTTGCATTTATTTTTGGCGTATTACCAATGGCGCTGGCAACAGGAGCCGGTGCTGTAGCAAGGCAAACTATAGGATTTACCGTATTAGGTGGAATGATAGCTGCATCCTCTCTAGCTATCTTTATAGTGCCCGTTCTTTTTGTGGTTATAATTAAATTAGCCTATGGAAAGAAGAAGCTGGAATACCTGGCCTTACACCGTAATGAGTCGACCAATAAGACTAAATAAGAACATGAATAATAAGGGTAACGACAAACCTGATGATCCGGGTTCGGATACTGAGCCTGAACAAAAAAGGCCCAAATTCTGGGGTACTGTTTATATATTACTGGGTATGATAAGTCTTGCTTTTTCGGTCTACTCACTTATTAATAGTTTCGGTACTGTTCCATTGTATGGCACGGTAACAGCCTCAGTACTCATCGGGGCACTCGGAATATTCCTGATTATATACGGCTACAGGATACTTAAAAGGGATTACTAATTCTGTCACAGCCCTGTCGTCAACTTACAATTGGCCTGACTACTATCTTCATATTAAACCTTCCGGATCAAATAAGTTTCTTATATGAATACGTTTTCAATGAATTGCTTTTAAATAATCCTGCTATCACAAAAAGATACTATCGTCTCTATTCATTAATACTCAACTAGCTTAAATAAGAAAGCCCCCCGAATACTCGGGGGGCTTTCTGTTTTTACTTATGACGATATTATTTTTTCATAATACCAATCACTGGCATATTACCATTGTTTAATCATCTTAGGTTGGCCAATAATGGTTCCATCCTGTGAAATAATTCGTATAAGGTACATACCGTTAGGAAGGTCTGACGTGTTAAACTGCATGTGCACATCCTTAACCGATACGGTCCTGATAAGCATACCGAGCGTATTATATATCTCTACTGTAGAACCTTCTTCCAGGCCATTTATCTGGAATTCTCCGCTGTTCGGGTTCGGGTAAAGGGTTACTTTACTTTCGGTAACATTTATGTTATCCACACCATTTGGGTTTTCTCCAATTTCGCCAACGGAGCAGCTAACAACTGTAGCAACTGCATTTACCTGGCAACCTTTCTTATCAGTTATAGTAACTGTATAAGAACCTGCTGAAAGTTTGGTTGCATAGTAAGCAGTCTGTCCTGATGGTGTCCAAAGGAAAGTGTACGTTGGTGTTCCGCCTTTGTAACCTACATAAGCACTACCATTACCTGTAAGAGAACAGGTTGTTTTGGTAATACTATCCCTGAGTTGGGTAGGTTGTGTGATGGTAGTAGCAAGAGCAGTACCTGCGCAACCATTAGCATCGTTAATTACAACTGAGTAACTACCTGCTGTTAAACCTGAAGCCGTAGCTGAAATACTTACGCTTGGTGACCATGTAAAGGTATAAGGAGGTGTTCCATCCTTCACGCCTACTGTTTCAGAACCATTACTTCCGCCATAGCAGCTAACTTCTGTAGTTAAAGCTGCAACCAGGCTATCCCTGATTTTTGAAGGCTGGGTAATAGTTGCTTTTGCTGTAGCATTCGAGCAACCATTGTGGTCTTTTACAGTCACAGTATAAGTTCCAGCAGCAAGGCTAACACCTGTTGCTGAAGTACCACCTGAAGGAGACCATGCGTATGTATAAGGACTTGTTCCGCCCTTTACACCTACAGTAGCTGTTCCTGTTTTACCACCATTACATGCATCGTTGGTTGTTGCTGTAATACTATCCCTGACAGCAGAAGGCTGGGTGATTGTTACAGTTGCAACCGCTGTACATCCATTCTTATCGGTAACGGTTACAGTATATGAACCAGCAGCAAACGTGGTAACTGCAGCGGTTGTAGCACCGGTTGACCATTTATAGGTATACGTAGGTGTTCCACCTTTTACGCCTACAGTAGCCGCTCCGTTAGTACCACCATTACATGTTACATTCTTCAGGCTTGTAGCTACAATGCTATCCCTGAGTAATGTAGGTTGGGTAATAGTAACAGTAACTGTTGTACCTACGCATCCGTTGGCATCGTCAACTGCTACTGTGTATACACCTGCAGCAAGGCCGCTGGCTGTAGCTGTTGTTGTGCCATTCGACCATGCATAAGTATAAGCCGGAGTTCCGTCTTTTACCCCTATGGTTGCGGTACCAATGGTAGTGCCATTACAATTATTATTTACCACTGATGACGTTACTAAACTATCCCTGATTTTAGAAGGCTGGGTAATAACCGCATTTGCAGTAGCTGAGCAACCGTTGTGGTCCTTTACAGTTACAGTATAGCTTCCTGCACCTAAGCCGGTAGCAGTAGCACCTGTTCCGCCAGAAGGAGTCCATGCATAAGTATAAGGACTTGTACCGCCTGTTACACCTACTGAAGCACTACCTGTTTTTCCGCCGTTACATGCATCATTAGTTGAAGCAGTTATGCTATCCCTAACAGCTGAAGGCTGGGTAATAGTTACAGTTGCAACTGCTGTGCATCCATTCTTATCGGTAACAGTTACACTATATGAACCGGCCGTAAGGGCACTAACTATATTACTTGTGCCACCTGTTGACCAGCTATATGTATAAGGGCCTGTTCCGCCTTTTACGCCTAATGTGGCACTTCCGTTAGCACCGCCATTACATGTTACATTCTTCATGGTTGAGATACTATCCCTGAGTATGGCAGGCTGGGTAATGATAATTGTAAGCGTGGTGCCTGTGCAGCCATTCGCATCTGAAACTGCAACTTTATATGTACCTGCAGTTAAGTTATTGGCAGTTGCGCCTGTGCTGACACTCGGGGTCCAGCTAAAGAAGTAGGGAGCTGTTCCACCCTTTACGCCAATGGTAACGCTACCATTGTTTCCACCATAGCAACTTACATTAACCTGTGAACCGTGAGCAATACTATCTCTGATAGCAGCAGGTTGAGAAATTACCACACTAGTGGTTGTTGCACAACCCAGGTGGTCTTTCACAGTAACAGTATATGTTCCTGCGCCAAGGCTGCTTGCTACAGGAGCAGTGCCGCCTGTGGGAGACCAGGAATAAGTATACGGGCTGGTTCCACCGCTAGCTGTTACAGTAGCACTTCCTGTTTTGCTGGCGTTACAAGCATCGTTTGTTTCCGATGTTATGGTAGCGCTAGGGGCAGGATTAGGCAATGTAACAGTAGCCGGAATACCTACGCAACCATTTGCATCGGTAATCGTTACTGTATAAGTGCCCGGAGCCAATGAACTTGTGCTTGATGTTGTAGCACCATTTGACCAGCTATATGTATAAGGGCCTGTTCCTCCGCTTGCTGTTACACTGGCAGAACCATTGCTGTTCGAGCAGGTTGATACAGTGTAGGTTGTTGTAGCCGTAATTGCTGAAGGCTGAGTGATAGTAGCCGAATCAACTAAAGTACACCCGTTAGCATCAGTTATAGTAACTGAATACGTTCCTATTTTAAGGCCGGTTATTGTATCACTCTTCACCTTATTGAACCATTTGTACTTATAAGGAGCAGATCCACCGGTAACAACTATAGAAGCGCTTCCATTGCTATCGCCATAACATGTAACACTCTTAGGAGTTATTACAGCTGTTAATGGTGTAGCATTCACAACTTTCACACTATCAGTGTTTGTACATCCGTGAAGGTCGGTTACGGTAACTGTATAAGTACCTGGCGCCAGATTGTTATCTACGTTTGAAACGCTGCCATTAGACCAAAGGTAGGTATAAGGAGGTGTTCCACCGCCAGAGTATGCTGTAGCTGTTCCATTGTTCGAATTATAGCAGCCAAGGTTTACAGATATGCTGTCAACCACCAATGCAGGTGGATTGTAAACACTAACTGAAGCCGAGGATGTACATCCGTGTGCGTCGGTAACAGTTACACTGCTTGTACCACCCGGAAGGGTATTGTCGGTAGCCGCTGTTACTCCATTGCTCCATGCATAGGTATAAGGAGAGGTCCCGCCTGTTACTACAACAGTGCCGGTATCGTTAGCGCTTCCGTTACAAGTAACGTGGCTCAACTGCTGGCCTTTAACAGATACGTTATCGAACCTGTTATTGCCACTGGTAAGTGTTACGTTACTACCTCCAAACTGAATCTGGAATATTAAATTAGGGTTATTATTGGCTCCTTTATCAGAAGAAAGGTCAATATGAACCGGATACCACAAACTAGCTGATGTGATAGCATTAATGGCAGTCATTGAATCGGGTCTTGCTATACCGCCAACATTAAATGTATCCATAGCAGAGGTCAGGTTATTCCATGTAGAACCGCCATCTTTACTATAAGAGAATATAAGGAACTGAGCTCCCTTACCGCTTGAAGCAGAAAGTGCCCAATCTAACACTATGTTCTGGTAACCTGTTGTAGGAATATACCACATAAATGATGAACCTTGAACAGGGTTACGCGACCTTACAAAAAGGTTACCGGCCGCTGAACTACCGGTGTCGTTACCTGCTATTGGCAAATCATTAACTCCTGCACCTCCTGAACCATTATCAAGCAGCGAAGCTGTTGATGAAGGGTGTGAATATATCATGTGCGGGTTAGTTGTAGGAAGAACAGAAACATTAGGAGGCAGCGGGAATGCGCTGGTACCTAAGCTATCTCCACCGCCGCCGCCGGCAGGTGCTGTAGTGTTAAAATCCCAGTAGTGAATAACTTGCTGGGTAGATGCATTTTCAATGGTATCGTACAATACTGCAGGCTGGGTAACAGTACCCGTTGCAGCTGATTGGCATCCATTGCTCTCGGTAATGGTAACCGTGTAAGTGCCTGCTGTAAGACCACTTATAGATGTTGTGGTTGCTCCGTTTGACCATAAATATGTATAAGGAGAAGAACCGCCGGTTACTGTAACTGAAACTGCGCCATTACTGCCGCCGTTACATGATACATTGGTAACTGTTGTGTGTCCAACAGCGCCGCTGGTACCAACTGTTACAACAGCAGTACCTGTACAACTATTAGAATCCTTAACGGTAACGGTATAAGAACCTGTACCTAAGCCTCCGATAGTTGCAGTAGTAGCGCCTGTAGACCATAAGTAAGTATAAGGAGCGCCTACTTTATGAGGAGTTCCTCCACTAGCACTGGTAACAGATGCACTTCCTAAAGTAGTACATGTTACAGGTGAAGAAGAAGTTGAAACTGAAATAGTAGAAGGTTGTGTTATATTTACAGAAACTGTACCTGTACAACCTTTTGAATCTGTTACAGTACAGGTATATGTACCTGCGGCAAGACCGGTTGCGGTTTTATTCGTGTTTCCTGTTGACCATAAATAAGTATATACACTTGAACCGCCGGTTGCATTAACTGTTGCGCTACCATTTGAAGAACCATTACATGTAGGACTAATTTGAGATGTAACGGTAGCAGTAACTGCAGCAGGTTGAAGAATTGTAACAGTACAAAAATAATAACCTGAATTATTATCATTTACGTTTACAGTATATGTACCAGCCGCTAAGCCATAAGCTGAATCGGTGGTGGTTCCACCATATACTGGAGAATTGGTAACATTTGAAGACCATGAATAAGTATAAGGAGGGGTTCCGCCAACAGCCCATACACGGGCGCTTCCATTATCGCCACCGGAACAAGGTGTTACATTTTGACGATTAACACAATACGCTACAAGACCTGTAGTAGCGCTATCGCCGAGAACTGCAAAGTTATCGTAGCGGCCATTCCCGCTGCCACCGTTTGAACCTGTACCCACAACTTCCCAACGAAGCATAAAGTTAGGGTTATTGTTAGCAGTAGTTACAGAAGAAAGATTAATTGCAATAGGGCACCATAAGCTACTGTCGATACCCGTGGTAGTAGCAGAACAAACTAACAATGAATCGGTGTTGGTTACCCATGAAGACCACCTTGCATTGTTAAAACCAGCAACAGAAGCTTGTCCACGTGGAATTGAATTCCATGAGGTACCTCCGTTTGTGCTGTATTGGAAAATGTCATACTTATTACCCTTTGAACTTGAAGCGGTAATAGCAAAATTAACGTGAATGTTCTGGTAACCTGTAGTAGGCATATATACATATGCATAACAGTTTTCAGATGGGTTACGTGTCCTGACAAAACAGTTTCCTGTTTCACTGGTTCCCGTATCTGAATAGTTCATGTAGTTATAACCCTGGCCACTATAAGAATAGTAAGTGGCACCACCCTGTCCATTGTCAATAATACTATCATGGATAGTAGCTGCCAATGGTGTAGTTTGAATTGCATGCGGGCGGATATATACTATCCTGGGATTGCTGCTTACTAATTTCGAATAAACGGCAAACATTGAACCTGTATGTTCAAGACTATCCGCATTACGCGAAGGAGGAGACGACAGTGGTGTGTAAGACCACACTGTCCCGAGACTATCGGCTGTTCCCCCATACATGGGCATTGTGCCGTTAAAATCCCAAAAGTGGATTAATTGTTGTGGTTGCTGGGCGTAACTTCGTGTTGCGAAGGATAGAAAGACCGCCAGCAAACAAACGACAAAGATTTTTAAATTTGTTTTCATTTGATGTTTTGTTTGATTTTGATTGATTTTGTTTGGTTTAGAATTACTTGAGTTAATAAAAAATATGTTTTTTTGATGTCGCAAGATTAGCCCCTTAATCTCAACTTACTATGTCCGGCTCATTAATTAAATGCTAAAACTTTCTGTAGGAATTCTGTGTTAAGAAAATGTGAATAGACATATGCAGCTATGTTAAAAACACCCGGAGAATGCCCTGTTTTAAAGGGCTACAGGAAAGTTTTCGTTGATGTTAATTGCTGTAAATCAGGCAAAACCAACAAAAGAAGGTTATTCATATATTATATGAATATTAAGCCAATATTAACAAGGAATAGTAATAGTCTTAAGGGCTTTTAAATTAAGCTGGGGAAAAGCAATATTACTGCCTGGTTAGCTTATTAAATAACCTCGCCTATTTTCTGCTTTCCCCTATATCTTATCACCAGTATATTTTATCCATTATTATCAGAAAACGTGCCCGGTGATTCAGTATGAATAAAAGCTGAAGTAAGCTTAACCCTAAGGGGTTAATTTTTTCAATTTAAGGTAATAAAGCGGTTATAATGAATCAATGACTTGCAGGAAAAGGTTCTTCTTTCTTGAAGAAACTGGAATAACCGACGAATCCTTCATAACGGCATACCCCCCATCGGCTTTCTTATAATGCTCAAAATAGTCAAGGTTGATAAAATGGGATTGATGTATCCTGAAAAAACCGAATTCATTCAGCATATCATCATATTCCTTTAAAGGCTTTGAAATTAAAATCTTGCGCCCGTCGTTCAGGAAAAACCTGGTATAATTTGCTTCCGATTCACAACGGATAATATCCTTTATGGCTACTGCATATATACTGTCGCTCGTTTTCAAGACAATTTTTTTAGACTCCTTATTATTGTTTGAATAGTTATTCTCCAGAACTTCAAGGCCCTGGTTTATGGATGGCTGGTTAACAACCTCCTCAGCCTTGGCTATAGCTGCAACCAATTCATTTGAATCAATAGGCTTTAAAATATAATCGAGTGCACTGAACTTGAATGCTTTTAAAGCGTGGGTTTCATACGCTGAAATAAATATAACCTTAAAAGTAATAGGCTTTAATTTATTCAGCAGGTCGAACCCGCTTCCGTCGCGCATTTGTATATCCAGCAAAACAAGGTCGGGCTTATGCTGCTTAATGGCCTGCATACCCGATTTAACCCCATCGGCTTGTGCAATAACTTCAACTTGCTTGCAATACTTACTAATAATTGAAGCAATTACCTCGCGGGCGCTTTGCATATCGTCAATTATTATAACTCTTGTCATTTATTCGTATATATTATAAAGATAAGTATTCTATGTCAATTCATGGAGTGGAAACTCAAAGACTACTTTTGTCCCCGTTGCTTCTCCTGCTCCATTTCTTAAGTCTATAATTTTCATTGAAATCTTTTTGCTTCCGTTCCCGTTAAGCAAGGTAATTCGTTCTTGTGTAATATTAGTGGCAACCGACAAATGTTTATCGCCCCGGTGTTTATTTATTTCATTCGCCTTTTCCCGGCCAATGCCGTTATCTTCTATTTCAAGTCTGAATTTCTCTCCCTGCTGTTTTAACCGTATCGTAACCATTCCCTTTCCATCCGTTTTATTTGATATGCCATGTTCTATAGCATTTTCAATAAAGGGTTGAGCTATCATCGGTGGTACGTTAATATTTTCAGTGTCCATTTCAGCATCTACATCAATAACAAAGTCGAACTTATGCTGGTAGCAGAGTTGCTGGAGAATGAGATAATACCGTAAGGTAGAAATTTCTTTTTCAAGAGAAACATATTCATGCTTCGAACCTTCAAGAATAGAGCGCATAAGTTTAAATACCGACGAAAGGTAATCAGCCGCCTTTTGTGGTTCTTCCTTATAAATGAAGTTCTGTATGCTGGTCATTGCATTAAATATAAAATGCGGGTTCATTTGCGAACGCAATAATTTTTGCTGCAATTCTATTTTTGTGTGCAATGTCTTTATCCTGTTCTGGCGGAGCCATAAGAACCCAATGCCGATAATAATTAGAACAAGGCTTATCAATCCGAAAATAAGATAGCCGCTTTGTTTTATTTGCAGGTTCTGTATTTCATTCTTTTGCGCCAGTTCTTCAATTTCCTTTTGTTTTTTCTCATTTTCATACCTGGCTTCCATTTCTGCCATTTGCTTGCTTTTTGCTATGCTAAAAAGTGTATCCTTTAAATGAATAACATTATCGAGGTATTGTGCCGATGCTTTATAATCTCCCGCTTTTGCCAACGTATGCCCCAATACCAACGACAACTCCATTTTTTGTTGTGTCAGCCCAAGGCTGTCAGCAATACCATATGCTTGTTTAAAACATGCTATTGCTTTCGCATAGTCTTTCTTTATTTCATAAATATCGCCAACACCGCGTATTCCCATTACAACACTTAACCTGTCATTTACAATTTTAGCTTCGGCAATGCTGTTCTGTTCATATACTAAAGCTGAATCAAGTAATTTAGCATGCGCAGTATAAAATCTTTTATCATTTGAAACATATTCAAGCCCTTCACCTGCCGTATCATCTTCATAAGCCACAAGGAATGTCTGTCCTATATTACCAATAGCCTTTTGAATGTTGCCCAGTTCACCAATCTGCCTGCTTAAATTAAGCGCACGGTAAGTATATAACATAGCCATAGAATGGTTATGCAGATATAAATATCCCAGGCCTATATTCTGGTAGTCGGGTATAAGTTTGGTGGGGTCACCGGAAGTACTATCCATTTTAAGAGCCAGGAAATTATTTTTGAGCCCTTTTAAATTATTTCCTTCTATATAATAAAGATTACCCAGGTTGCTATATATTGATGCAGTTCCCGATTCATCGTGCTGTAATTCAAATGCCTTTTCAGCCTTAATAAGATATTCCTCTGCTTTGGGGTAATTGCCCATATCTTCATAATCAAGTCCTATGTTATTGCACATTTTCCCAATAGATTTCGGGTTTAACATGCTATCAATTGAAAGGGCTTTGAAGTAATAGTCGAGCCCGGTAGTATAATCATCCTGGTCAGAAGTAATATTCCCCAGCTCATTATAAATAGAGCTCAATTTCACATTATTGTTATACTCATTGCTTGCAGCCAACGCGCTATCTTCATAGGAAATGGCAGTTTTCAAATCGCCTTTCAGTTCATAAAAGAGCCCTATGTTATATTGTGCATTAATTATGCCTTTCTCCCATTTGCCTGAACGTGAAAGGTTTAGTGCCTGGCGAACAACCAGCAGGGCAGTATCAGGATTTTTAAATCCCACCTCATAGCCCAGGTGTATGAGTGTATTAATTTTTTCAGTATCACTGGTTGAATGGGCAATAACATTTTTAAGTGAATCGATTTTATAGCCGGCAACAAGGGGCAAAGAAAAACTCTGAAAAAATAAAAGAATTAATATGTGCTTCTTTTTACTCATCTTATATTAATACTGTAAAGATAAGACAGGTTGCCGATTGATGGCAAAAAGCCCCTTTTTTATTCATTTACCTATGTTTTCCGGTAAAAATCTATAACCGAATAATAGTTTAGATATAGCGAATAATCAATGGGCTATATTCTATAGGAAAGAGAGGGGTTAAATGGAATCCCGATTACTGAAATTTGCGTTGAAAGTATATGTAAGTACAATTATGAGAGCAACAGATTCAGCTTTTATTTTCTTACCGGTGGAATACGTATCGAACAAAAGTTAAGGGACCTAAGGCAAAACTAAATTTACTATATATTTGACAATCATCCTTAATCGCAAATTACATACTTAATAAATACAATCATGAAAAAATCTACAGCCTTATTCAAAATCGTTCTTACCATGGTTACCTTAACCATGCTATTTAACTTCACCAAAGCCCAAACAGTTGGTGTATTATATGGCATGGCACCAAAAGGAGGAGATAGCCTGGGAGGTGTTCTGTATAATTACGACCCCCTTAGCTCCGCAAACAATGTGGCTTACCCTTTTCAAAACGTAGGGCCTGAGTATCCTTATTATAATAATATGATACAGGCTAACGATGGTAACTACTACGGTATGACAAGCTCGGGTGGTGGTTATAGTTATGGAACATTATTCCAGTATAACCCAACAACTAAAAAAGTAAAGGTGCTTGTTAACTTCGACAATTATACTCTTGGGGCAGACCCTACCGGAAGCCTTATACAGGCCACAGATGGAAATTTATATGGCATGACAAGTTTTGGAGGAAGCATAAATGGTTTTGGTACCTTATTCAGATACTCTTTATCGGGAACTTTTACAACCCTGGTTGTATTTAACGACACAAATGGCGGAAACCCATACGGTAGCCTTATACAAGGTGTCGATGGCAAGTTATATGGCATGACAAACACAGGTGGCATGATTGGTAGCGGAAATTACGGTTACGGTTTTGGTACAATATTTGTCAGCACATTATCGGGTACACTTGCAACCCTGGTTAATTTCGACAGTACTACTATGGGCTGTTATCCTTATGGCAGTCTTATTCAGGGTATTGACGGTAACCTGTATGGTATGGCAAACCAGGGCGGTACTTCTGACTCAGGAACAATGTTCAAGTGCAGTACAACAGGAACGTTCACTACTCTTGTAAATTTTAATCATACTAAAGGCTCTCTCCCGTATGGCAGTCTTATCCAGGCTACCAATGGCTATTTGTATGGTATGACTGAAATGGGCGGTGCTTCAAACCAGGGAACACTATTTAAATGTACAACTGCTGGCACATTTAGTTCACTGGGCTTTTTTGCCAATGGCGAATATCCTCTTGGCAGTGTTATACAAGCTACTGATGGTAACCTGTATGGTATGACAAGCGGTGGCGGTGCTCATGGTGATGGTTACGTTTTTAAATGCGGCCTGAGTGGAGGCTTTTCCGACATCTTTGATTTCAATAGTGTAAATGGACAAAATCCTTTCAGCAGCCTTTACCAGGGGAGCGACGGTGAACTTTACGGAATGACATATGTTGGCGGTACTGTGAAAAGTGGTACACTTTTCAAATGTTCTACAACAGGAACCCAGGTAGTGCTTGATAATTTTGCCAGCTGCTCCAATGGCAATCTTCCTTACGGAAACGTAATTCAGGCTACTGATGGAAACCTGTACGGCATGACTGAATATGGCGGAACATATAATCTGGGAAGTATATTCCAGTACAACCCGGTTTCAGGCGCATACAAAACCCTTTACGATTTTGATAGCATTCACGGTGCAACCCCAACGGGAACCCTACTGCAGGCAAATAACGGAAAGCTATACGGTATGACGGACGATGGGGGCAAGCACGGTTACGGTATACTTTTTTCCATAACAACTGCAGGTGTTTTTGATACACTTATGAGTTTCAGCAACCAAACTACAATGGGTGCATATCCTGTTGGCGCGCTTATTCAGGCTAAAGATGGAAATTTATATGGCGCTACACTGCAGGGAGGCACGGCCAGTGAAGGTGTATTATTCAAATATACACTGGCAGGCGTCTTTACCAAATTAGTTGATTTTACAGGTAGCAATGGCGCGTACCCCAGGGCAGGCGTTATGCAGGCATCTGATAACAACTTATATGGCACAACCAACCAGGGTGGTTCATCAAGTTCAGGAACAATTTACAGGTGTACAACCAGCGGAACACTTACTACATTGGTAAACTTCAATTATGGTAACGGTGAAAATCCTTATAGCAAACTTGTTCAGGCAACTGATGGAAATTTGTGGGGCATAGCAGGCAGCGCAAATGGCGAAGTATTTAAGTGCAGCCTTGCAGGAACCCTTACTGTAATGGCTTCAATGAATGGAAGCACAACAGGCGCTACACCTGAGGGTAGTCTTATCCAGGCTTCAGACGGTAATTTTTACGGTACAGTTTATGGTGGAGGTACTACCGGATATGGTATTGTGTTCCAATGTACATTGGCCGGTGCACTTACACCTGTTGTGAATTTCAATATCAATAACGGTCAGGGGCCCAATGCTGATCTGACTGAAGTTATGAGCGTATCTGTTTCAGCAAGCGATGTTGGTTGTACAGTTCAAACACTTACTGCAAATGTGAGAGGCGGTGGTACAATAGTGCCTTATACTTATTCATGGTCTACAGGTGCAACCACATCGAGTATAAGCGGCATTACCGCTGCAGGTACATATAGTGTTACTGTTACCAATTCAAAGGGCATAGCCATTACCTCAAGTATTGCATTGCCATCATTTACGCCTATCAGTTCTTCCATGGTCAGCGTAAATGAACCTTGTTTTGGCGATAACTTTGGCAGCGCCACCGATAATGTAATGGGTGGTACATCACCTTATGTTTATTCATGGAATAATGGAGCAACCACTTCTGCAGTTAATAATGTGGGGGCGGGAAAATATGTTGTTACTGCTATTGATAATTCAGGCTGCAAAACAAAAGATAGTGTAACCATAACACAACCCTCAATGCTTACGGTTGCAATGACGGGCACTAATGACAAATGCTTTGGGTTCCCGAATGGCTCTGCTTCGGCTACCCCTGCCGGAGGTACATCCCCTTATGTTTATTCATGGAATACATCCAGTACCGCCCCTTCTATTAACAACCTTGCTGCAGGAACCTATAGTGTTACCGTAACAGATAATCATGGGTGTACAGCCATGGGTACCGATACGGTTAAGCAACCAGCTAATACACTCGATAGTGCCAGAATATGTATGGTAACCGTTGATACAGGTTCGGTACATAATATCATATCGTGGAATACAACGGGCATTACTAATGTAGATAGCTTTAAGGTTTACTTTTACAATTCCAGTAACCACTGGCAATTACTTGGTGAACAGTTATTCTCGGCACCAAGCTATTATGTAGATACAGCCAAAATCAACAATCCTAATGCCAATACGGTTAGGTACTGCTTAACCGCGGTTGATTCATGCGGCAATGAAGAAGCCATTACCGCAAGTACCTGGCAGAATACAGCCCATATAATAAATACAGGCGGCGGAACCTTTAGCTGGTCAGGAACAGGATACCTTATCCAGGGTGTGGGATTACCTGTTCAAACATACTATCTGTACCGTGATAATTTAAGCAGCGGCAACTGGAAAGCTATCGATTCTGTATCAGGTACCCAGAATACAATGACCGACCCGAACTATTCTTTGTATCCTACCGGAAGGTGGAGAGTTGATGCATTGCTTAGTGTTTCCGGATGTACTCCTCCAACTTTGAGGGTTGAATCAATCAATTACAATTCTTCAAAATCGAACATTATAGATGGTTTCATAACAGGAGTGCAAACTATTTCTTCTGCAAACTCTGTTTCTGTATATCCTAATCCTGCAAACCAGGTGCTGAATATCAGTTTCGCTAAGTTCAAGTCCGACAATGTTAGTATAGATATTACAGATGTCACCGGTAGAGTTATAATGAGCATGGATGCAAATGCTACTCAAGGTAAAGTTCTTCCTGTGGACATTGAATACCTGCCTTCGGGAATTTACTTTGTACACATTGCAAATAATAACTTTACTCAAACAGTAAAATTTGTAAAGGAATAAATAAGCTGACAACCCCATGATAAAAAGCCTCCGGCAGTATTGCCGGAGGTTTTTTTATAGATGCTGGGGCGCACAACCCCAACCTCACTCAATCGTGACAACTATTTGAACGAAATGTATCCTGAGGCAGTAGCCTTTATTTATCTAGTGCTTTGTTTCCATTACTCTATAAGAATATCTATGCTTCACAAGGCAACTCCATTATGGCAACTTGAAAAGGGAAACATACTGAAATGCAGATTACGATGCTTATATTAACTTGCCTGTAATGCGGCATTATGTCGGGAGCGGCCTTTTTTTAAATAAAGTAAAGTGGTTTAGAAGGGCAAAAAAAGGGCTGCATAAATGCAGCCCTTTTAAACTAAATTAATTCGGTTTTAGTTCTTTACAAACTTAAGGATGTAAGAATTTCCTGTCCTGGTTTCCTTAATATTTACAAAATACAAACCAGAGCTCAACTCTTCTGTATTAATATTAAATTGCTTGTTCTCTTCTACCTGTATAGAATTTACAGGCTGGCCAAGAACATTATATACAGTTACAATTTTAGAACCATTGTAAGTACCATTGATGGTAGTAGAAGTACTTGCAGGGTTAGGATATAAAGTATAGCCGCCCACCGGAGAAGATAATTCATCAATAGAAGAAGGGCCTGTAGCTAAAACAGCTATATTGTCATACCTGTCGTTATGGCTAGGTGCTGAACAATTAGATCCTGCCGGGCGGAATCTCAGAATAAAATTAGCATTGTTATTCACTGAGGTATCGCTTGCAAAATTTATCTGAACCGGGTACCAGCCGCTGGTAGCTGTAATGGTATTATTTATCAGTAAAGTGTCAGGATAACGAACACCGCCAATATTAAAAGTATCCATTGCCTGGGTAAGGTTTTTCCATGTAACACCGTTATTGGTGCTATATGAAATTATATTGTATTGCGCAGCGCCAGAGCTGGAAGTAGAAACTGCATAATTTACTGAAATACCCTTGTAACCTGTGGTTGGGGCATAAATGTATAAATAGCAGCTATCGGAAGGATTACGGGCCCTGATAAATCCGTTGCCTATTGCACCTCCGCTATCACTTGTAGTGAAGTACGAATATTTGTTGCTACTGTAGTCGTAATAAAATGCTCCTCCAGAACCTTCATCAAGAATACTGTCTCTTTGTCCTGTTCCGCCTGAGCCGTAAATTTTAGTCGGGCGGGTGTAAATAATATGTCCCTTTGATGACAATGGTGCAGTGTAAGCCGCATTCAATGGCCAGGTATCCATGGTGGAATCACTGGCTGCCGTGTTGATATAGCTGAATATTGTTCCAACACTGTCACCAGCTGTAACTGTCACCGGGTGAAATTGGTTAAAATCCCAGAATTGAACTAGTATCTGAGCATTTGCCCTGGGAAGGGAAAATACTAAAGACACTGATAGCGCTAAATAGATGTAAAGTTTTGTTTTCATGAACTTTGTTTTAGTGTGTTATTAATAAATACTTAAAGTGGCGCAAGAGTAAGGCTTGTTTGTTACCTTATTGTTAATTACATATTACGATAAGTATTCATTTTCAATTGACTGCAGCGCTCAATTCTGTAGGAAATCTGTAGTATGATTTCCACTCCTTATCCATTACCTTATTTGATGTATTTAAGCGAAAGCTCAATAGCGCCTCTGCCTGAAGAGGCTACATTTAATTGGGACACATTTTCATCGTAACTAATACCAATACAATAATCTCTCACTTTCATGCCCAACATAATAATAACGGCATCATTCCACCTGTAATAAATTCCCATATCAAAGGCATTACCGCCCTTTTTAATGCCGGTATACCTGCTTTCATCCTGCATTACATAATATCTCAACTTTATCCCGGTATTCAATTCCTGCGAGGGTCCCTGTGAATAATAGACAAAGCCCGGTATTACAGTTAAATAAGAACCTCTTATACCAAGTTCTAGGCTGCCATGTATGTCGTACCTCATGTATAAAAGCGTACCATTCACTGAACTTCCATAGAATGAAATATCAGGCTGGTTAATATGATACACTGCAAAGCCTACATCAGCCTTGCTTTCATTATTAGTTGTCATTCCTACCTGCCCCGATGAATATTGATAATTTGCCCCTGCTGAAAAATCCATATAGGAAAACGAATTACCGAAAGTGGGTTCCCCGGTAGGCGCATTGGGGTCGTAATCATCGCCCACAAACTGTTCGCCCCATTGCAACCCGGCTGTATTCATGCTTCGCTGAGCCCAGGCTCCTTGTATTCCGATTGCAACTGTATTTTTACTGTTCAGCATTATTCCGCATGCCATATTTAAAGCAACTTCGGTCGTACCCATTTTAGCATCTCCCGATTTATCGTTATAAAATAAAATACCGGGAGATAAGTAACCCTTTTTCCATTTCTTTACCAGGTTTTGAAATTCCACAGTAGCACCCATTGTATTGAAACCGGCACCGCCTCCCATAACACTCGACCATTGGCTACGGTAATTTATTGATGCCAGTACAGTACCCTGAAATGACCCGCACAATGCAGGGTTTAACGTAAGGGGCGATTCAGTAAATTGGGAAAAATGCAAATCCTGGGCCGCAGCAGGTTTGGCATTAAATGTTGCGGCAAGTACAATTAAAGTAAAAAGTAATATCCTGTTTATCATTCTGCCGTTCGCCGATTTATTATTCATCTTCATTGCGTAAAATTTATTTTACCAGTGTTACGTTTCCGCTTTTTGTTACTTCAGTGCCATCTAAAAGTTTTGCCCATAAGTAATATGCATATACATCAGGATTCATTGGCTGGCCGCGGTATGTGCCATCCCATCCCTGGTTTTGCGTCATGCTTTCAAATATTTTATTACCCCAGCGGTCATAAACTATAAAGTCCATTGAACCTACGCACAGCCCATAAACATACAATACGTCGTTATGGCCGTCTCCATTAGGAGAGAAAACATTGGGAACAAATAAATGTCCGCAAATATCTGTAACGTTTACCTGCACTGTATCTTCAGTTTTACACCCGTTTCCATCGGTAGTTATTACATAATAAGTAGTATTTACAAGTGGATTTGCCGATGGGTCAGGGCAGGTGTTGCAACTCAAAGAACCCGAAGGCGACCAATCATAAATACTTCCCGGTAATTGCGGACTGACCGTTAACGTAACCGATTGACCAATATTAATGGTTGCAGGGGTAGGTGTAGCAACTTCAACAGGCAACGGATTAACTATTACCTTAACGCTATCTTCTGCTGTACAAACTCCGTTTGCAAGTATAACAGTATATGTAATAGTTACAGCGGGCTTAGCTACCGGATCATCAATGTTAATTGAACTTAAGCCTGCAGGTGGAGACCAAACATATGTTGCCGCACCCGAAGCGGAGAGGTTTGCCGAATTACCTATGCAGATTGACTGTGTCGGGCTGACTGTAGGAACCGGTGTCGGGGTTACAGTTACTGTAACAGTAGTGTCTTTTATACATAAGCCATTGCTCACCTGTACTGTATATGTAGTTGTTGTAGCCGGAGTTACAGAATCGGCTGAAGTAGCAGGGCCATTGCTCCATAAATAACTTGTTCCTCCACTTGCAGTAAGTATGGTAAACTTGCCTGAACAAATAGAAGTGTTTCCGCCAAGTACAGGAACAGGAACAGGGTTTACGGTAACAGTAGTAACAGTATCTTTACTGCAGGCGCCATTACTTACAGTAACCGTGTATGTACTTGCTGTAAGCGGAGTTACTGAAATAGTAGCCGTCTTCGCCCCTGTGCTCCAGGTATACTTTGTACCACCTGTGGCCGTTAGTGTTGCCGAACTACCCGCGCATATAGCCTGGGGTGGTGTTACACCCGGAACCGGAATACTTAATACTGTAACCGTTATGCTTGTATCTGCAGTGCATAGACCATTACCGACTACAACAGAATATGTTGTGGTAGAAGGCGGTGTTACTAAAATACTTGCGCTAGTTTTACCATTGCTCCATGCATACGTGGTGCCACCCGATGCGGTGAGCGTTGTACTGCTTCCCGTACAAATTGAATCTATCCCGCTAACAGAAGCTGCCGGTGTGGGATTCACAACTATATTAACGCTAGTACTATCTGAACAACCTCCGTTTGTCGCCACTACAGTATACGTTTTATTTGCAGCCGGAGAGACAGTAATTGCAGCAGTTGCAGCGCCTGTGCTCCACAGGTAAGTGCTTCCGCCGGAAGCTGTAAGTGTTGTTGAATTACCCGAACAGATAGTGTCCTTTCCGCTTATTGCGGGTGTTATTTTGGGTGCCACAGTTACAGTAACCTTGGCTGAATCTATACACCCCGATATACTTGTGCCTATTACCTCATAACTAGTAGTAGTAGCAGGACTTGCAACCGGGTTCGGACAGTTTGTACATGTTAACGAAGTTGCCGGCGACCAGGTATATTTTGAGGCACCTCCGGCTGTTAAATTAATATTACTTCCAAAGCATATAGTGGGTGCAGGTGGTGTTACGGTAATAACAGGTAATGGATTTACCTTTATAGTAACATTTGCTGTACTGCTGCAACCACTGGTATTTGTACCGGTAACGGTATATGTTTGAGTAGCAACCGGGGTAAATGCAACAGCGTTTGTTACTCCGCCTGTCCATGTGTATGTACTTGCCCCTGTTCCGGTTAATGTAACACTTCCACCTGCACAAACTGAATCTGCAGATAACGCAGTTGTTCCCACAACCGGCAAAGGATTCACTTTTATTTTTATGCTAGCTGTATCAGTGCATCCCTTACTGTCAGTACCTGTTACCGTATATGTTTGGGTAGCAGCCGGTGTAAATGCAATCCCGTTTGTTGCTCCTCCTGTCCATGTATAACTTAATGCACCGCCACCGGTTAATATTACATTACTCCCGCTGCAAACAGAATCTTTACTTGCATTTGCAGTTACCGTAGGAAGAGGATTTACTGCTACAGTAATACTGTCTTTGGAAGTGCATCCATGGCTGTTGGTGCCTGTCACCGTATACGTTTGTGTTGCTGCAATAGCAAATGGTACACCATTAGTTACTCCGCCCGACCATGTATAGCTGGTTGCTCCGCCGCCGGTAAGCGTTACATTTCCACCCTGGCAAACTGTGGTTGGTGAAGCAGTGGCAGTAACTGAAGGGACCGGGTTAAGTACTATTTTAACGGTAGCTGTATTAACGCACCCGCCTACAGAAGTGCCCGTAACCGTATAGGTTTGATTAGCCACAGGTATAAACGGAACTCCATTGGTTACACCGCCCGACCAGGTATAAGTGGCTGCGCCACCGCCCGATAGCGTTACGCTAGAACCCTGGCAAACAGAATCGGAAGGCAGTGCGTTGCCGGTAACAGTTGGTAAGGGGTTTACTTTTACAGTAACCACCGCTGTATCTGTGCACCCTCCGGCATTGGTACCTGTAACAGTATATGTTTGTGTAGCTGCAGGTGTAAATGGAACTCCGCTGGTTACACCACCTGTCCAGGTATAGGTTAAAGCTCCTCCGGCATTCACTGTAACAGGGCCACCTCCCGCACAAATAGAATCGGGGGTTGCAGTGGCTGTAACAACCGGCCAGGTATTCAACGTTAGTGTAGCTGCAGTTGTAGTATCGTTTTTACAGGCTGCACAAATAATTATGCAGCGGAATGTATACCCGTTCATTGTTGAAGGGACTTTAGTAAGGTTAAGGCTATCGGTTGTGGCACCGCTATATACTCCGCCATTAATTACATTAACAAATCCGCTGCCGTTATTTACCTGCCATTGATACGAGGCATTATAAGCTGTTACACCGGTTGCAAAATATGTATCGGTAATAGGGCAAATAGAAACATTCTTCGGTTGCGACCAGATATAAGGACAGATACTATCTCCCTTGATAGATATATTATCGTACCTGTCGCTGCCTGTAATTAAAGTAGAATTCGGCCCGGCAAGGTAAAAACGAATAATAAAACCGGCATTATTGTTAGCCGCGTTAGCCGTGGTGAAATCAATATTTACAGGATACCAGGCTTTTGTTGTTGTTACTGAATTAAGAGAAAGCAATGTATCGGGATACCTTACTCCGCTAATATTAAAAGTGTCCATGGCCTGCGTAAGATTGTTCCATGTTGTGCCGCCATCGGTACTGTACGAAAAAATATTGTATTCCGCGCCCTTGTTACTTGAAGCTGATACAGCATAGTCAAGCAGAATATTCATATAACCTGTTGTAGGTACATACATATATAAATATGAATTGAGCGATGGATTTCGTGCCCTTATGCTGAGATTACCACTGCAAGCGCATGGCCCTGAAGCTGCCGTACTATCGCTAACCGTATAGTATGTATAATTTGTACTGCTGTAATCATAATAAAATGAACCATTAATCTCGTTATCTAAAACACTGTCGACCTTAGTAGCAGGCGCCTGTTTTGTTGCCGGCCTAGAATACACAATTTTTTCACCGCTCAGGGGAAGTGTTGTATAATCGGCAGGTAATGGGTGCGTTGTATTACCAAGGCTGTCGCCACTTCCACCTGCATCACCCAGGCCTGTAAGGGGGCTGGTATTGTTAAAGTCCCAGAAGTGTATCAGCTTTTTAACCTGGGCGCGGCTGCCAATAGTAACCCCGGAAAGAGCAGCAATAAAAAAAATTCTAAAAAGGTATTTTACCTTCACCTGTAGTTACGTTTATTAAAGCGCAATGTTATTAAGATTATATTATCTTAATATTAACTGGTTGTTAAGTAATACACAAAAGCCCCTGTTGCCCAGCGACTAATGAACTAAACGCAAATTTACATTTTAGATGCGGTATCGTACTTTAACATTATGTTATGAAATTGTAAATAACGAAGAGGAACAGCTTATCAATTATATGTTTGCGGCAAAATTTATTATTACTAACCGTATGAATCGTAAATACTTTATTATACTGCTGGCATCATTATTCATTACTCCGTATTTTAACAAATGCGCCGCACAGGATACGCTAAAAGTAGTGGCCTACAATACCCTTGATTATGGTAATTCTTGTCAAGGGTCTCATACCTTTTTGCAAACTAACTTCAAAAAAATCGTACAATATATTGACCCGGATATTCTGGGCATGGTTAAAGTACAATCTATCCAACGTACATCGGCCGATGGCTGCGGCCTTTCCAATTTAGGTTTTGCCGATTCAATACTTACGTTTGTTTTCAACGCAGCTTACCCCGGGCAATATAATTACTGCCCATACACAAATGCCGCCTGTGCAAATAACATTGATCTTCTGTTTTACAATGTACATAAACTGGGATATGTTTCCTTAAACATTTTGACTAGCAATGGAGAGGATTTTGATCTTTATAAATTGTATTACCTGGACCCGAACCTATCCACAACCCACGATTCTACTTTTTTATATGTAGTTCTCAATCACACCAACTCAAGCACGTTGGCAACACGTAACCAACAGGATTCCGATGTTGTCAATTCACTGAAAAAAATCTTCTATCACTTGCCTAACCTTATAAGCATGGGCGATTTTAATGTGGCTACAAGCACAGAAGCAGGTTATGAATTATATACCTCAACTACTGATACAAGCTTTCTATTTGATGACCCTCCATTTTCGCCTGATGGTAAATTCACCTACCCTTTAAACTGGGATAAGGATGCCGCATGTGCAGCATATCTTAATACATCTACCCGCTCCTCTGCCACTATACCTAATAGTTGCGGTGCTAGTGGAGGCGCCAAAGACTGGATTGAACATATCTTCTTGTCAAAATGGATTACTGATAGTATAGATTATGTATCGTACATTAAAGACTCTTATACAACAATTGGTAATGACGGAAAACATTTTGAACTCTCGATAAACGACAGTACCGGAGGGCCTAAAAATACCTACGCACCTTCAAGTGTAATAAATGCCCTTTATGCGTTTTCCGATAAATATCCAATTATGGTTAAGTTGAAGGTTAACCCCAACACAACCGGTACAGGGCCCGTGAATCCTGTAAATGGAGTAAATGAGGTTGCAGCGTTAACTGAGAAAGTTACGGTAAATAACCCCATGCACAATATTATTACATTACACTATCCTAATGCATTCATGGGTAAAAAAGTGTGCATAACACTTTACGATGTTTGCGGCCGCTTATTACTTACTGATAATTCTTCAGTAACCGACGGCATGCAGCAATTACCTATTAACCTGGTAAAGGGAATTTATATGTTGCGCTTAGTAGTTGATGGATGCGCAACAACTGTAAAGTTGATTAACCAGTAACACGGTTAACCTGAAAAAAACTCCGGGGCTCTCCAGAATGTCTACAGGATTGACATTAATTATTGACATGTTTAATGTTAAGAAACTGTTATCATTATTATGTAATTATTATATCTAATTAGTAGCTACCTATTTACAATCATATAAAAATACTTTTGTGCGCAATTATAAAAACCTATTATGAAAAGCAGAAAATACAGTGCTGGTATTTTACTCAGTTCACTATTTTTAATACTATCCTTTACTGCAACAGCAGGTACTATTAAAGGACATGTGAGAGATTCACTAAGCAAAGAAAATTTAACCGGGGCAACTGTTTACCTGAAAGAAAATAACCAATTAAATGATGGCGTAGGCCTTGAAGGTTCTTATGCCATTAAAAATGTTCCGGCAGGAACATATACTGTTGTGGTGCAGTTTTTCGGCTATACTCAGCTTGAAAAAACAGTAACGCTTACAGATGCACAGCAAACTGTAACAATTGACTTTGCAATGTCATCACAGGCTCAAACCCTTGGTCAGATAAATGTAGTAGGTAATTATGACCAGGGTTCGGATAACTATGCCCGCAGCGCGGAAAAAACCTCAGATTATCTTTTAAACATAGTATCAGCCAAGACTATGTTGTTACTTCCCGATATAACTGTAGGCGATGTACTTCAACGTGTATCGGGTATTGTAACCCAAAAATCGGTGACAGGTGGCGGAAAATATGTGGTTATACGTGGTATGGATAAAAGATACAGCTATGTAACCGTTAATGGTGTAAAAGTTGCCAGCCCCGATTATGAAAATAAATACGTTCCCTTAGATTTATTCCCTTCCGGAATGCTTGACAGACTTGAGGTTATTAAAACCCTGCGCCCTGACATGGAAGGCGATGCTGTAGGCGGCGTTATGAACCTTGTATTAAAGAACCCTCCTTTAGACTATAAAATTATTGATGCCGAGCTTTCAGGAGGTTATGCGCAGAACCTTTTCAGCAATAATTTCAATGGTATTAACGCCAGTGCAATTAATGCTAAATCACCGGAAGCTATAAATGGCACCTCATACGTTGCTACACCTAATGATTTTCCTACACAGCCATTTATCTATAACATAGGAAAGGCCGCTCCGAGTTTTACTACCGGCGCAACATTTGGTGAAAGATTTCTTAACAATAAACTTGGGCTTATTGTTTCAGCCTTTTACCAAAATACATACACGCAAACGAATGCATTTTTCACAACCCCTGACCCACAGCCCGGAACAAATAATGGACCCAATACCCCTGTATTTGATGATGTGCAGAACAGGGTATATTCAACACAGCAAACACGCGAAGCAGGGCACCTTAAACTCGATTACGATTTCAACAAAAAGAATAAAATCAGTTTCTATGCCATGTATGTTGGCATGAATCAATTAAGGTCCGACTTCAAATCGACACAAACATTAGGAACAGGTTCGGGCGCCAGTGATCTAGCACAGGATTATGAAACCAAAGTGACCGATCAAAGCATATTCAATGCCAGCCTGAACGGACAGGATTCACTCCTTCACAATCTTTATCTTGATTGGACCGCTAACTATTCCAGGGGCTTTTCTAATACACCTGACTGGGGCGATCTTACCACAGAAGACCAGAATGGCGGCGCTACATATTATTATAAAGGCTGGGGTGGAAAATGGTGGCAGAACACAGACGATAACTATACAGGATATATAAATCTTACCTATAAAGTAAAGCTATTTGGTCAGGATGTTAAGTTTAAGGTTGGTGCAATGAATCGCGATAAAACAAGGAACGATTTGTATGAAGATTATTCATTGAGCGTAATAACCCCTTATACATATGTTTATTCTCCGACAAGCCTTAATCAGAATATATGGAGTATAGCAGGCTCAGAATATGGTTCACCTGGCGACGCTAATAACTATAATGTGCAGGAAGATGTTACTGCGGTTTATGGAATGGTGAATTTTAATGTTGGGGATAAATGGGAAGTTATGGGCGGTTTAAGAGGTGAAAACACTTCACTTGCATTTCACGACCCTCTCCCTATTGATGTAGCAGCAGATTCCGGCACGATACAATATTTTGATTGGCTGCCAAGTGTTGAGGTTAAATATAACATTACTCCAAAACAGTCAATCAGGGCAAGTTTCTTCCAGTCTATTACACGCCCGAGTTTTGAAGAGCTTATGCCTTACTCTATTGCAGGTGATTACTATACTGAAGAGGGCAACCCGTATTTATTGCACAGCCAGGCTTATAATTACGATTTACGCTACGAGTTTTTCCCTACAGCATCTGAAGAAATACTTGCAGGCGTATTCTATAAAAATATTATTGACCCTATTGAATATTCATTGCAGAGGTTTAAAACCTCTTCTCAGTATCTTCAGCCTGTAAATGATACGAATTCGGCTTTTGCGTACGGGTTTGAATTTGTAGTGGCAAAGTATATTAAGGATTTTGGTGTATCGGCCAACTACAGTTATACAAAATCACAAACAACGGTTCCTACAGTATATTACTATACTACTCCATCGGGCAGCCAGACCAACGAAATAATGAATGAGACCCGTCCGTTGCAAGGGCAGGCAAGTAACATTGCCAACCTTTCTTTACTTTATAAAAACTCTAAGATAGGCCTTGACCTTAACCTGTCTGGTGTTTATACAGGTAAATTAATTTATGCTACTTCGCTTAACTATGATATGGATTTGTGGCAGATGCCCCAGTTCAGGTTAGATTTCTCTTTCCAGAAAAAAATAAGTAAAAAATACAAATTGAGTGTATTTGGTAAGATAAATAACATACTTAATACTCCGTTGGTTATTATGCAATATCCACCAAGCCCTTACAGCAATAGCGGTTCAGCTGGCTATATACCTAATCAGTCGGGCACCGGTTTAATAAGCAGCATATTACAAGAGAAAGAAACGTATGGACAATTCTACACATTGGGAGTACGGTATAAATTTTAACACAACCAGAACACTAAACAAGAAAATATAATTCCATGAAAAAACTCATATTAATTACAGGTTCATTAGTTATAGCAGTAAGCATTATGCTGTCTTCCTGT
>JABDGY010000003.1 GCA_013285805.1 Bacteroidota bacterium
TCAGTGTAGGTATGCCGGCCACTTTGCCTTTTTCAGCGCCTGAGTGGCAATAGATACACGCTATACCGTTATCGCCCGCATGCACCTTGTGCATAAAGTTAATGGGTTGTGAAGGATGGTAACCGGGGGTTACATCAATGTCCCACAAATACTCCCAGCCTTTCACGGTTGATATGGATACAATTACAATGCATATTACCGCGAACTTGGTTTTGTTATGGTATATCCACCTCTTGGTGTCTTGCCATACCGTACCTTCAGCAGGAGCAGGTTCGCCTTTCTTTTCATTCACTACTGTCAGCAATGATTTGCGAACGGTGCGCAATACCACCACAATAATAAAGAGGGCTGCAATTATAATAAGAATAATAGGTAAATGGCTTTCGTGTGTTTCGGTTGTGCCTGTAGTTGTTGTGCCTCCACCTCCACCACCGGTTGAAACTTCTTCTTTAGGAGGATTGGAAATATAAGCAACTATGTCATCTATCTGGGCATCGGTTAACTGGCCATCAAAAACCTGCATGTCCTGGTTCTGGTTGTCGGCATACAGTTTTGTAGCATAGGGTTCACCGCTTTTTAAAACTTCCTTGTTGTTTTTAATCCACTTGTGAAGCCAGTCTGCTCCCGGTACACGTTTGGTAACGTCCTGCAATCCGGGCCCAAGTACCTTGTTTGTGCCAATGCTATGACAACGTGTACAATTTGCCTTAAATAACGCTTTACCGTTATCAACACTGGCTGCATGTACTATTTGTGGAGACGCTAGCGTAAGAGCGAACGCAAGGAAAGCTACGAGCGAATTTTGCAGCTTTTTACAAAGCATATTCATATAGGAAGTAATTTTTCTTAATCGCGCCAAAGGTAAAAGAAAATTACAATTCCATGACAATTTTTTTACACACTTTTTTGTCTCTTTTTTTATACCTTTCGTCGCCCCGCTATGTCGTTGCAGAAATAGCCTTCAGGCTGTACCCCTCAGTAGTAAGAAATTCAAGTGTTTTGGGCAATAAACGGGGTGTTTTTTCTTTGGCTTTTATACTATCATGAAACACGATAATTGACCCATTTCTGGTGTTTTTTTTCAACAATCTTAAAACAGTCCTCCGCGCCCAAAACAGGGTCATAATCCATAGACAGCAAATCCCATAGCACTATTTTATACTTTTTCTTCAGGTTATTGAACTGTTTCAGCCCTATTCTTCCATAGGGTGGCCTGAATAATTTTGAGTCAACTAAAGTGGCGCACTTTTCCACGTTCTCTATATATTCATTTATGGGCGTTTTCCATCCGTCAACATGGTTATAGGTATGGTTGCCTACGCTGTGCCCCTCATTCATAATTCGTTGGTATATAGCAGGGTGCTTTCGAACATTATCGCCCACGCAAAAAAAGGTGGCTTTGGCATTATATTGTTTCAGAATATCAAGCACTAAGGGAGTAGCCTCAGGTATGGGTCCATCATCGAAAGTAAGGTAAACGGCTTTTTCTTTCCCTTCAATTCTGCATAAAGCGCCTTTGTATAGTAACTGTGCAATTGAGGGTATGCGGGCCTTAGTCATTGGGCATTAAATCCACTGAAGGATCACATCGGGGAAGATACCCAGCAGGAGGGTAAGTAAGGTAGTAATGAAGAGAACGGTCTGGTGAAGGCCACCAACGGTAACCGGTATGTGCGACTGCTCTGGTTTAAAGTACACCGCAATTATTACTTTGAAGTAATAATAAACA
The DNA here is from genome assembly GCA_013285805.1 of Bacteroidota bacterium. Classification (GTDB taxonomy): domain Bacteria; phylum Bacteroidota; class Bacteroidia; order JABEUT01; family JABEUT01; genus JABEUT01. Next base: position 1,730 of record JABDGY010000003.1, read on the forward strand.
CCTATAAGCGCTGCCAGAACGGCAATAATTACGAGGCCGGTATTATGGGTTTGCAGCGCATTGAAGAATACATAATACTTACCAAAGAAGCCTGCTGTAGGAGGAATACCTGCCAGCGACAACATGGCAACTACCAATACAAAACTTAAAAAAGGATTTGTTTTCCCAAGCCCCTCAAATGCACCAAAATCTTCGCGGCCTTTGCTGCGGGAAACAATATAAAGCACAGTGAACGCGCTGATGGTAGAAACTGAATAGGTAAGCGTATAGTAGAGTATAGCCCTTGCTGATGCATCTCCGTTCATAGATACTATTGCCATAGCAAGATAACCTGCATGGGCAATGCTTGAGTATGCAAGCATACGCTTAACACTCGTTTGGCGAACAGCCGTAATGTTTGAAATGAATAGCGTGAGCACCACCAGCCACCACAATACACCCGACCATTGTGCAACCATATCGGGGAAGCAGATATAGAACAGCCTGAAGAAAGCAGCAAAGGCAGCAGTCTTTACCACTGTAGCCATATAAGCTGTAACAGGTGTAGGCGCTCCGTCATATACATCGGGTGCCCAAAAATGGAAAGGCGCTAAAGATGCTTTAAATGCTAAGCCCACCATAAGTAACAGTACACCGGTAAGTGCCATAACCGGCTCATGGTGTGCACCCATGCTATTATGAATAACAGTTAAGTCGAATGAACCCGATACACCGTAAATGAGTGTGATACCGAAAAGTAAAAAACCTGTCGCAAATGAACCCATTAAGAAATATTTGAAGCCCGCTTCGCTTGAAAATGCATTGGCTTTATCGCTGGCTGCAAGAACATATACCGATATGGAAAGTATTTCAATACCGAGGAAAAGCATGGTAAGGTTGTTGTATGAAACCATGGAAACGGCTCCCACCATAGAAAAAAGCACTAATGCAAAATGATCGGTGGCGCTGGTTTCCTGAAGGAAGTAATTGCGCGCCATCATAAACCAGAGGAAAGCAATAACGATAAGTGAACGGGAAAAAGCAATAGCAAAATTGTCGAAGTGAAGCATACTACTGAACCATACCTGCGGGTTCGTATTGTAATTAGCTGAAGTAAAAAAGAATGCTGCCGCCAGTCCCACCAGTATAACAGGGAACAACCCTCTCCTGAAACGCAACACCTGCGCGAAGAGTGTTAGTATACCAAGTGCAGAAAGTATTATCAGCGTTATCATAGTCTCAGTTCATTCTTTAAAATCCGCTTAACAATTTTGCTACCGCGGGTTCGCTCACCTTCAAAAATATGTTGGGGCAAACACCAATCAGTATCACCATTATCAGCAACGGAATAAGTACAGCTTTTTCATTCGGTGTCAAATCCAGAAAGTTTTCCGTCTCTCTTGATGTCTCACCCAATGCTACACGTTGATACATGCGCAGCATATATACAGCGCCTAATATTATAGTAAGTCCACCCAACACTGCCAATGCGGGTTTGTAAATGTAAATACCGTTAATGAGTAAAAACTCTCCGACAAAGCCATCGGTAAGCGGAAGGGCAACTGCACCAAGGGTAAGGATTAAAAAAGCTGTAGCAAAGAATGGAGCTTTTAATCGTAAGCCGCCCAGTGAACCAATTTTGCGGGTGTTGGTTCTTCTTTGAATAATATCAACTACAAAGAAAAGGCCAACCACATTTACACCGTGGCTCAGCATTTGAATAATAGCACCTTGTATGCCCTGCGAGTTCATTGAACCGGAACGATAAGCAAAAATACCGGCAGCTATAAGACCCACGTGTGCGATAGACGAATACGCAATCAGTCGTTTAATATCGCTGCGGGTAATGGCAATGATAGATGCATATACTACACCAATGATAGATAACCATAATACTAAGTCGCCATATTGTTGTATGCCTTGAGGAACAGCAGGCAGCATCCAGCGGATAACACCATAAATACCCATTTTAAGCATGATACCTGCAAGAAGCATAGTGCCTTGTGTAGGCGCTTCTGTATAAGTGTCGGGCTGCCAGGTATGTAAAGGGAACACCGGCATTTTAATGCCAAACGCCAGGAAGAAAAATAAGAAGAGGAAACCTTGCAGGCGTGGGTCGAGCATGCGGCCTGCCTGGTAAAGTGCCTGTATATCGAATGTATGTGAGCCGGGAGTATGCAGGTAAAGTATTACCAATGCAACCAGCATAAACAAGCTACCTGCCAATGTATAAATGAAAAACTTAAGCGTAACTTTTGCCCTGTGTTCACCGCCCCATAATAAACAGATGAAGTAAATTGGTATGAGGGCAAGCTCCCAGAAAATATAGAAGAGAAATCCATCAAGTGAAACGAATACACCTATAAGTGCAGCCTCCATAAAGAGGATGAGCGCATAGAAAACGGGTGTGCGTGTTTCGCTTACAACTACTGAAAGAATAATTAACGGGGTTAAAAATGTTGTGAGCAGCACCATCAGCATAGATATTCCATCAATACCAATGTGGAAGTTTATGCCTAACGATTGTATCCAGGGTTCATTAATAACATATTGGTAGTCGCCATTATTAACAGGGAAGTTGATGAAGGTAATTACAGCTGCCACCAGTGCGAGCAATGAAGTTGCCACAGCAAACTTCTTACCATGCTTGCGCGGAATAAAGAGCGCCGCAAGAGCCGATATAAAAGGTATTAGAAGTATTACCGCAGTCTGCATAAATTACATCATCTTAAAAAATAACATAAGCACTATACCCACCACCATTGCAAAAAGATAAAAGTCGACATTGCCGGTTTGCAACTGGCGTAGCCACCCACCTATCCATTCTACTAAGGCGCCAATCTTGTTCACTATGTTATCAATAAACTTGCTTTCAACAATAGATTCAAGGAAGCCAGAAATTTTGTCAAGCGGCTTGGTTATAATAGCGCTGTAAATTTCATCGACATAATATTTGTGATACAACGTATTTTGCAACGCAGGAAGTTTGGTGCCTTCAGCAGCGGGAACTTCTTTATTCTGAATGTATTTCTTGTACGCATACCAAATAGACACAGCAGCAAGCGCCACAGTAATTACCATAAGCACAATTTCAGGAGCCTCGGAACCACCTGCCAATGAAGGCTGGCTTTCTGCATTCTTGAAAACAGGTTCAAGGAATTTCTCAATAGCATTTCCTCCGCCCAGTGATTTAGGAATTCCGATAAACCCGCCAATGGTTGACAGTACTGCCAATATCATTAACGGTATAGTCATCACCTTGGGAGATTCGTGAGCGTGTATGCTATGGTCGCCCCTGAATTCGCCAAAGAAAACAAGGAACAGGAGGCGGAACATGTAGAAGGCCGTCATCATGGCTGTAACTACACCGATTACCCAATAGACAGGGCTGGCAGAATAAGCTGCGCCGAGAATTTCGTCTTTAGAGAAGAAGCCCGAGAAAGGCGGAACACCTGCAATGGCTAATGTCGCAAGTAGGAAGGTCATATAGGTAACCGGCATTGATTTTTTCAGGCCACCCATTTTACGGATGTCCTGTTCGCCGCTAAGGCCGTGTATTACACTACCTGCAGCTAAGAATAAAAGAGCTTTGAAGAAAGCGTGTGTCATTACGTGGAACACTGAAGCAGAGAATGCCCCAACTCCCAATCCCAAGAACATATAACCCAACTGGCTAACGGTAGAATAGGCCAATACTTTTTTAATATCGTTTTGTGTAAGCGCTATGGTTGCGGCAAATAGTGCAGTTATTAAACCCGTAATAGCAACAACGGTCATAGAAACAGGAGACAATGCATACAGCACACCCGAACGGGCCACCATATAAATACCGGCGGTAACCATAGTTGCAGCGTGAATGAGTGCTGATACAGGAGTCGGGCCGGCCATGGCATCGGGCAGCCAGGTATAAAGAGGTATCTGTGCGCTTTTACCCATTGCACCAACAAATAGTAACAATGTAATTGCAGTCAGCACACCGCTGGTTGAATCAAATCCGTTTACGCCTGCAAACACTTTTAAATAATCAGTTGTGCCAAAAGTTTTAAAAATTAAAATCATACCAATAAGGAAACCAAGGTCGCCGATACGGTTCATGATAAACGCTTTTTTAGCAGCGTCGTTGTAGGCTTTGTTTTTGAACCAGAAACCGATGAGGAGATAGGAACAAAGTCCTACACCTTCCCAACCTACAAACATGAGTATGTAGCTCGAGCCCATAACGAGCATAAGCATGAAGAATACAAAGAGATTTAAGTATGAGAAGTATATATTGTGATTCTCGTCGTCGTGCATATAGCCAACAGAATACACATGTATAAGAAAACCTACACCGGTAATGATTAACAGGAAAATTGATGAAAGCGGGTCGAGTAAGAATGCGAAATTAGCAGAGAAACTGCCTGCGCTTATCCATGGCGCAACCATTATTTCAACCGGCTGGCCATTCATATTCATGAATATACCCAGCGCTATGCAGAACGATGCCAGCAATGCACCGCAACCAATAATACCTGCCACACTTTTCGACAGCCTTTTATTAAGCAGGCCGAGGATTAAAAAGCCAACAAGCGGAAATAAGGGTATTAGGTATGCTATCTGAGTCATTATCCTTTAAGCTTGTTTAACACATCAATATCTGTCGACTTGCTGTTGCGGTACATAACTACCAATATGGCAAGGCCAACAGCTACTTCAGCCGCGGCAACCGCCATAGTAAAAAATACAAACACCTGTCCTGACGCGTCACCCCATTTTGCAGCAAAAGCCACCAGTAAAAGGTTTACGGCATTAAGCATAAGTTCAACCGACATGAATATGATGATGGCATTGCGGCGGAAAAGCACACCCATAACGCCAATAGAGAACAAAATACTGCTGAGTATTATGAACCAGTTTAACGGAATTCCTCTTACTACCTCGCTCACTTTTTAATTATTTAGACCGCAGATGACGCAGATTGTTTATGATTAAATATGATTTTTTCATTTGCAAATACCTTTCTTTTTAATTCAGGTTCTTTACCGAAATTTAAAAGCAATCCCACTTCAATATCTGTAGCTTTTAAATAGTTTATCAACTGATATTCGTGTTCTTCACATAACGATTCGGCAGCTTTAAGTTCAATAATAACACAATTATTTACTACTAAGTCAGCATAATATTCCCCCACCTCTTTATCCATGTATTTTACCCGAATCGGTTTTTGCTTTTCCACTATCAAACCCATTGAACTTAATTCAGTATACATCGCATTTTCATAAACCTTCTCCAGGAATCCAAAACCAAGCGTATTATAAACCCTATAATAAGCTTTTATGATTTTTTCTGTTAAATCACTATGTTTATAATTATCTGTGGACATCCTATTGAATCTGCGTTATCAGCGTTCCATTATTATTTAATATCCTTTTTACCAAGCATTACCGCACCAACCATTGCTGCCAAAAACAATATCGATGATATTTCAAAGGGCAGCAGGAAGTCGTGAAATAATACAAAACCCAAGTTGCTTATAAGGCCTTTTTGGCCCTGGTAAGGTGTCGCTATGGCAGTGGTATCGGCCATTTTAAGCGAGCCCACCAACACTATAAGCATAAGGCCGCCCGTAACTACAGCGGCAAATTTCAGGTAAGGATTTTTGTGTGGTTCAGTTTCTTTATTCAGGTTAAGCAACATAATTACAAACAGGAAAAGCACCATAATGGCGCCTGCGTAAACAATTACATTTACAATAGCGATGAACTGGGCATTAAGCAGAATGTATTCGCCGGCTATAGAGAAAAACGTGAGGACAAGATAAAGTACGCTGTGAATAGGATTTTTAGTAAACACCACCATTAAAGCCGACAGCACACCGAAGAAACCAAGAATAAGGAACAAATATCTCTGTAAATAATCCTGGGTCATTACTTCAATTGTTTGTTATAAACCTGGTTGTGGGCATACTCCCCATGTTTCTTAAATTCAAGCACGGCGGCGGTCTGGCGATTGCTTACATCAATGCGTTTATCTTTATCCATAGGCTCAACCAGCTTGTCTTTGCCATATATAAAACCATCGCGCACATAATCGGTAGATACCAGCCTGTCGGTAAGAAAAATTGCTTCTTTAGGGCAGGCTTCTTCGCACAGGCCGCAGAAAATGCAGCGCAACATATTTATTTCGTAAACCGTAGCATATTTCTCTTCCCTGTAAAGCCCTTCTTCACCTTTTTTGCGTTCACCCGATGTCATGGTAATGGCTTCAGCCGGGCAGGCTACAGCACAAAGGCCGCAGGCGGTACAGCGTTCAGCGCCGTTTTCATCGCGCTTTAAAACGTGGTGTCCACGGTACACAGGCGCAAATTCACGGGTTTGTTCAGGATATTGTATGGTAACTTTCTTTTTGAAGAAGTGCTTTAAAGTAATGCGAAGGCCACCGAGTATGGCAGGCAAATAGATGCGCTCTTTGAACGTCATCTTTTTATTTACCGCTACTTTACTCCTTGTTGTTAACGCTTGCATTTTACTTCTACTATTTGGCTTAATGTATCCTTCCGAAAATCCACATTAAAGCCCCTGTTAAACCTACATTAAGTATGGACAAAGGTATTAAAACTTTCCAGCCTAAATTCATCAGTTGGTCGTAGCGGAAACGAGGCAGTGTCCAGCGTACCCACATAAAGAAAAATATGAAGAAAGATATTTTGGCAAATAGGAAAACAACACCCAGAATGGCAACCAGGTTAGGCGATAACCCTAAGTGCCCTATACCCGGAATATTGTACCCGCCAAAGTAAAGGGTAGATATTACAGCCGATGAAATGAACATGTTAATGTATTCGGCAAAGAGGTAGAAACCCAGCTTCATACTGCTATATTCAGTATGGTAACCGCCAATAAGTTCCGAATCGCTTTCAGGCAAATCGAAGGGGGTGCGGTTGGTTTCGGCAAAGGCGCAGATTAAAAAGATAAGGAAGCCCAATGGCTGGTAAATAATGTTCCAGTGCCAGCCGCTTTGCATGGCCGATATATCCCTGAGGCTCAGTGTGCCGGTATGCATTACCAGGGCTATAATGGCAAGGCCCATGGCAATTTCGTAGCTGATCATTTGCGATGAAGCGCGCAATGCGCCCATCAGCGAGTATTTGTTGTTCGATGCCCAGCCGCCTATCATTATACCATATACACCTATTGATGTAACAGCCATAATATAGAGTATGCCAATGTTAATGTCGGTTACCTGTAAGGGGTAAGCAGTGCCGCCAATCATCAGCGATTTACCCCAGGGAATTACCGCGCCCGTAATGCAGGCAGTGAACATAGCCACGCTGGGGCCGAGTATGAATAAGAACTTGTTCGATAAGTTAGGAATAATTTCTTCCTTCATGAACATTTTTAAGCCGTCGGCTAAAGGTTGTAATAAACCAAAAGGTCCTGCACGGTTGGGGCCAATCCTGTCCTGCATAAAGGCTGCTACCTTACGCTCTGCATAAGTGCTGTACATAGCTATTACCAACGAAATAAGAAACACTATTACTACCAGTATTACCTTATATAATATGAAGCCGCCGGTAATCATCGCACAATATTGAATATTGAATACCGAATACTGAATGTCGAAATAAACAGCCGTTTATTCCCGCAAACTTCATTATTCATCATTCCTTGTTCGTTATTCATTATTTCGTCTTTGGTGGAGGTAACATGTTTTTATCCTTAGCGGGCGGGGTTACCGCGTTTAACTGTTCCAGGTGGTGGTGGCCCATCTTCAGTTCTTTTCCGTTTTCGTAATGGTTGGCCGATATTACCGAATGATGCGCAATATGGGTTGGTTTTTCAATTACCCAGTCTTCTTTTTTCTTTTTATCGAAGCGGCACTCATTACATATAAAGTTCTCTACCTCATTATTCTTGTCGAAACGGGCCGATACCTTAATTATTTCTTCGCCTTTCATCCACAGGGTTACCTTGCCGCAGCATTTTTTGCAGTCGCGGTGGGCATCCATAGGCTTGGTGTACCATATACGGCTGCGGAAACGGGCCGTGCGGTCAGTCAGGGCACCAACGGGACATACATCTATAACGTTACCCGAGAAATCCTTATCCATTACATTTGAAATGTAGGTGCTTATTTCAGCCACATCGCCACGGTTCATAACGCCATGCACACGCTGGTCGGTCAGCTGTTCGGCCACACGCACACAACGGTAGCAGAGTATGCAGCGGGTCATGTGCAGCTTTATCTTATCGCCAATATCAATCATTTCGAAAGTACGGCGCTTAAACTCGTAACGTGTTTTTTCAAGGCCATGCTCATAGCCCAGGTCCTGTAACTTACATTCCCCAGCCTGGTCACATATCGGGCAATCAAGCGGGTGGTTAATAAGCAGGAACTCAACCACTCCCTTGCGTGCTTCAAGCACATCGGGCGAGGTTATGTTTTGCACCACCATGCCGTCTTGCACTGTGGTTGAGCAACTTACCATTAGCTTGGGCATAGGGCGGGGATCCTTGGCAGAGCCCTGCACCACCTTTACCAGGCATGTGCGGCAATAGCCGCCTGTATGTTTTAGCTTGCTGTAGTAACACATGGCAGGGGGAACTATTTTCCCGCCTATCATACGCGCGGCATTCAGTATAGTAGTGCCGTCCGGTACTTCTATCTCTATGCCGTCGATGGTTACTTTTGCCATATACTTGGGTTAACGGCGCAAATATAAATAAATATAGAATTGAGATATGGGTATTAGGAATTAAGTGGAAAAACTTATGAAATCGGAAATCGTTAATCCTTGTTCGTTATTCTTTTTTGCCCCTCTATCCCGATGGCTATCGGGACTCTCCTTAAAGGGCGACTTGAATATTTTTGAAATGGGAGAACGTTTTTTTTGTTAGGTTTGCAAATGAAGGAAGGAGCTGTATGAAGCCCCTTCCCACTAATACAAACTCTAATGTGATTTGTACTAGTTATCCGCCGCGAACGGAGTATTTTAAAGCCTTGCCAAAGCAAGGCTTTCTTATTTTCACGAAACCTCAACAAAAGTAGAATAGGAGTTAGAAATAAAAAAATTATTATGCTCTTGTTTTTCTAGAAAAAAACTATATATATAACGCCTGAATCTACGAATCCCTTGCCAGGATAGTATTGTAAAGTAAAGCAATATTTAACACAATACTAATAACGTAACAAGTACAGAGGGAAAAAACTTCTTTCTTCGGTTAGTTTTTATTAACTGAAGTATGGTATCTAAATAAAGACTTACCTACCCGAAAGGCAACCTTTCTGTAGAATCGTGCTTTATGTTTTAAGTAATCGTTTATGATATTATTTATACTGGCTTAAAATAGTATTGTATTGGTTGATATCGATATAGTTTTTGTTCAGCTCCTTATTTGGTGTATATGTGTTCTTAGCCACTAAATCAAAACCCGCATCTTTATCTTTATCAATCCTGTTATATATGAATATTACTACTCCTGCACCAGCAATAAAGGTTGATATGGCTATAGTTATAAGATAAAAAAAAGGGTTTGCTTCGATTTTCTGTTTTATACCCATTTCGTGGTATTTATGATATTAACTACTAGTGAGCCTTTGACATTGTTAGTGTATCGACGAATTTGTTTGGCATAAAATAGAAACAATTTTTACTCGCCCGACAAATCACGTCCTGAGATGCAGTTTTTTCGTACTCAAATGCAATTTTTCTTTAAAACGACGAAAAAAGATGAAAATGTATTCACGAACTCTCCTAAAAATTGTGATTGTGAGTAAATGCAATTTTGCCTGAAAATACTTACTTAATTGCACTCAAAATATTGCTAAAAAAAGTTGGAATATCAATTTCTTTCGTGGCATAAACTCCCCATAATGGAGTATAACCGGCCGTAAAGCCTCTTACATTTACCTGGAAAGACGCCTTAATTTTCTCGAAGATAACCGAAGCATCCAGAAGATAAAATCCATTCCATTTCAGGGTTTGTTGCGGAAATGAAGACGTTTCACCAAAAAAAGGATTAGTGCTATTATCTTCAAGAACACGGCCGAGTACATACCTGACTCTAAATGTTACATCATCATTATGTATGATACAGGAAAAAGAGACACCTTCAAATTCAAAATTACTTGATATACCGGTGCTATCGGCAAAATTTGACGGCTTGAAAGAATTTTTGGTTGAAAGACGTGACGTATCTTGTTCAAGTACTGATTGGTTTGAGTATGTAGTATACATAGTTGTCTTGTAATATTCATAATAAGCACCTACGCCAAGCTTTAATGTTGGGCTGATAACGAAAATGTTCTGTATATCAAGAGACAAACTTAGCTGTCCATAGTTTTGCGTTTGTTGCGCCTTAATATACTGATGTACTATATTAAAGGAATCCTTTTTTAACGGCACTGCGGGTTCAAGGAAAAATGTATTTCCGTAATAGCTATTGTTATTTATAACCTGTGTTTGCCCGCTATATCCTCCCGCAGTAACTCCCAAATATGCCGTTACCTTTTTAACCGGGAACAAATGAAAAAGCGATTTAAATGAATACATTCTCATAATAGTATCGTCAACGTATTTCATTTCGCCATACAAATCTTTGGAGCTAAATGGAATAGAGTTAAGAAAATTGAAGTTTGTTCCTATCCCAAAGTGAAAAGAATGAATAATTATAGAGTCTTTTTTAGGGGTTTTGACAGCAACCTTTTTTCCAGTATCAGAAGGATTGACTTTATTTGAACCCGTGTCAGCTTTCTTCTTAGTTGTATCTTTATTAGAGGTAGTGGCTTTCGCAACTTCATTGCCTGCTTTTTGCTTGTTATCACTTTCAGTTTTACCATTGGTTTCTTTAGGAACATCTTTAACTTTAGATTTAGTTGTATCAATAACTGTTTTCGCCTGGTCTTTGGGTTGGCCCTGAGAAAAGGAATAATTGCTCAGAAGAGTTAAGAAACATGAAACTAGAATCGTCTTTACAAGTAATTGTGTTTTCATTTTGTTTTGATTTAGATGTTATAATTTTCGTCCGCTCGACAAATTTTAATCCCAAAACCTAACAAGGAAAATAATACCCCCGACAAAACACGTACTAACATGCATAAAATGCGTACTGAAATGCAAAACTTAGGAGTAAGGGGTAAGGAATAAGGAGTAAGTGGCTGAAAATCAATTAATTACATAATATGTTGAAAACCAACTACTTACACCGTTCATTGTAAATTGTTGTATTTAACAATAGATACCCTATCAATAAAGGCTTTCGTGAAGGCCTTATTGTATTTATTTATTGTTAATTTGCGAGTAAGGGTAAGTAAACTTTGTTTCGCAACTTATTCCTTATCCCTTGTTCCTATATTAGGGGGGGGTGTTGAAAACAAAATACGATTTCACTTTTAAAACTAATAAAGGCTGCTGAACTTTGTGGTAAGACCTTACCCCTCTCCTTGTTCAAGTAGAGGGGAAGGAAAATGTTCTTTGAAATATGAAAATAGGTTGAGGGTAAGATTTAGGTTAATATCTTTGCGCCCTTTGCGCATTGCCTGCCATAGCTTTAGCGAAGGCATGCGGCTGTTTTACTCTGCGTTCTTTGCGTGAAGCCTTTTTATTTATACCACTCTTTCAGAGTTACATTCTTCAGGGCTTTAATCTTTCTATAATACTATCACCCCTTCGGGGTTTACAAAAAGTATATAATTTCAAAACCTACGTAAACTGATTTTCGCTGGTTTAATCTTAATTAATCATAACCATCTGCGTAATCTGCGTTCCATTAAAGCTATGCCCTTTGCAAGAGGCCTTCGACCCGTGAAGCAAGTTCAGGGCAGGCATGTTCAGGCTAACACTTAGTGGGATTTAGTGCTCTCCGTGTCTTAGTGGTAAGAATATAAAATGATTTTTATTGATATTATCAATGCCTCACTACTGATTTTCAGCTACTTGCAAATTCAATATCAATGGCATTTTATTGATAATTCCATTGTTTTCGCGCTGTTATTTCATTGATATGTTATTGTTTTTATTCCATTTGAAAAGGGAAAAAGTGGCTGTTTGCGTTAGGGATAGAAGCGAATAGCCCGTAATGAAATGAGGACTTGCAGCGGATAGCCCGACCCGAGTGGAGCGAGGGTAACGCCCAAATAACAAGTTAACCCGGCAGTTCCTTCGTTACACTCAGGATGACAAAAACCTAAAGAGGGGGAAAAAACTTATTCCTTAACCAGCACGTGGGTAATGGTAGTAGAAGCAGTACCGCCAATGCTTTGCACCAGGCCTACTTTAGCATCTTTCTTCACCTGGTTGTTGGCGGCCCTGTCTGTAAGTTGCAGGTAAGCCTCAACGGTTTGGTAAACACCCGAAGCGCCTATAGCATGTCCGCGGGCTTTTAAGCCACCGAAAGTAGAGATAGGTATTTTGCCACCAAGGGTAATTTCGCCATCTGCAGCCAGTTTCCAGCCTTCGCCGGGTTCAGCAAAGCCCATAGCCTCGAGTGAAAGTGTGGATATAATAGAATAAGCATCGTGAAGTTCAAAGAAGTCTACATCCTTAGCTGTAATGCCAGCCATCTGGTAAGCCTTTTGTCCCGAGCGTTTCAAGCCTTCAGCAGCCAGGGGGGCGCTTCGGTCGCCTATGCCTACAAAATCTGTAGAGACGGCCGAAGCTGTGATCTTAATCTCGGGGCTGCTAGCCCTTTTGAAATGGGTGGAAGGATATTTTGAAAGTACTACTGCAGCAGCGCCGTCGCATACGGGAGAGGCATCGAAAATGCGAACGGGAGGAGCAATAAATTTTGATTCTAAGTATTGGTCAATGGTAATTTCTTTATGGAACAGGGCATTAGGGTTCATGTTGGCATTCTTGTGGGCGTTAACACCAAACATGGCGAATGAATCGCCCGATATGCCGTATTTGTCAATGTACATTTGCATAAGCTTGGCATTCAGGGTAACAAAGGTTTCCCCTTTTCCGCCTTCCTTTTCCCAGTCAGAAGCAGTGGCTATGGCACGAGTAATAAAGTCCTTATCGGTATGCGACATCTTCTCAAGTCCGCAAACAATTACGGTTTCGCAAAAGCCGCTCATAATAGCCATAATACCGGCCCTTACAGCAGCACCACCTGAACCGCAGGCAGCCTCGAGGGTAACCGATTCGGTTCCGAACAGCCCGGCAGCATTGGTAACCAACGGGCCCAGTTGTTGCTGGTTCGACATAATACCCGAAAGCATATTGCCCAGGTAAATAGCGTCGGCACGTTCAATGCCTGCATCCTGCATAGCTAACTTAATAGCTTTGGCGCCCATTTCGCGTATGCTGAGGGGCGATTCTTTCTCAACTTTCAGTTGTCCGATGCCTGTGATATAAATACCGGGACTATTGTGGGCTTTCATTGCTTATTGGGGGTAAAAGGTTCAATTACGCTGCAAAGGTCTACCTTTCATTGCCGCCCATTGTTATAGCAGTCTTAATCAATTACACGTTTCATATTAACATTGTGTAGCCTGATTGTTGCGTAAAATAAAGGCTTTCGCGCTTAGTTCCGGTCTTAACCCTGCTTATCAGGAAGATACCTGTTTAAGAATTAAGAGTGGGGAATTAAGAATGAGAAATAGAGATGTGAGCCTATAGGAAAGTACCGAACCTGCTTTTTGAATATTACAAAAGGCATATGCAGGGGCGTAAAATATATTGGAATCCGGCTGAAAATCACTATCTAAAATAAGCCCGATTTTACTTGGATTTGGGTTTCTCATTTCATACATTTGTTTAGTTATCAATCTCCCTGGTTATTAAAAAACTGTAACTCAAAAAAATATTTATGATAAATTTTACCCGTTTCTTTAAGATGTTACTGCTGGCTTCTGCAGCGCTATGTATGGAAAGCACTTCAGTTGCCCAGGGTACATGGAAAACATTAAAGAATGCTGCACCTGACCCGAACGGAGGCGCAGCCATTTTATTAACCGATGGAACTGTAATGGTGCTTACATCAACCGGTCCGGGGGGCATTGGAGATGTGTGGGATTTATTAACTCCTGTCAACGGCAGCTACCTTAATGGTACCTGGACCCAGTTGCCCAAGATGCACGACACCCGCCTTTATTGTGCCACACAAGTACTGCCTGACGGAAACGTTTATGTGGCCGGGGGCGAATACGGAACAAATGCGCCAGACGGTTACCCGGGTGCTACAGGTGAGTTGTATAACACTACAGCAAAAACATGGACCCTGATATCGGGCGTACCCAATAACTGGAATATGTACGATGGTAACTCAGAACTTTTGTACGACGGTACTGTTTTGCAGGGTTGCCAGATATCAAACGATTTCTTCACAACAGGGCTAAGCGCCGATAATTTAATTTGGACCGAGTCAACCAATTCATACGATTCAGCAGCGCCCTGCTTTGGTAGCCACGACGAGGCAGCATGGGTAAAGCTACCCGACAGCAGCGTAATAAATGTTGATATGGGAACCGAGAATTCAGAAAGGTATATTCCCCAACAGAAAAAATGGGTTACAGATGCTACCCTGCCTACCTACCTTTATGACTTGCAGCTTTATGAAGCGGGTGCCGGTTTAATGCTGCCCAATGGCAAACTTTTTTTCCTCAGCGACTCTGTTAACACCGCATTTTATACTCCATCGGGTAATGCAACCCCCGGAAGCTGGAGCCTTGGGCCGGCTATGCCAAGTGTAAGCGGAACCCAGCTTGGCTGCCCCGATGCGCCAGCCGCTATAATGCCTAACGGAATTATTTTATGCGACTTTTCACCCGCGGGCACATATAATAATCCTACCTACTTCTATGAATATAACTACCTGACTAATACTTTTACCCAGGTATCGTCGCCTACAGGAGGCAACACATTAAATAATAACAGCTGTTACACCAATATGCTTGTATTGCCCGATGGTACAATTCTTTTTTCGCAGCAGGGAGATAATAATTATTATCAGTATACTCCGAAGGGTTCGCCAATAGCCTCAGGAAAACCAGTAATTAATAGCGTAGTTGATATTTGTCCTAATTTCATGATTACCGGTAAGTTATTCAACGGCATATCAGAAGGGGCAGGCTTTGGCGATGACTGGCAGGTTGCGACGAATTACCCTATAGTACGCCTTACAAAAGGTACTAATGTGTATTATGCCCGCACAACTAACTGGAACAGGATAGGGGCCATTATGACAGATAGTTTGGAAGATACTGCTTACTTTACCATACCTTCCGTACCGGCAGGAACATATTCGGTAGAGGTAATTGCCAATGGCATTCCGTCAAGCCCTTTTTCAGTCACGTTACCTTGCACTCCTTTAGGTTTGCAAACCATAGTTGAAAACAATCACATGATTGTTTACCCTAACCCAAGCACCGGCCTGTTCACTTTTGAATCGTCGCAACCCATTGATAGGGCCATACTTTCTGTTTATAATATGATGGGAGAAGAAGTTGTGAATAAAGAAATAAGTGGGCCTGTAAACCAGGTAGATTTAACCGGTAGAGCTTCAGGCGTTTATTTCTACCGCGTACTATCTGTGGAAGGCGCTATGCTTTCAACCGGAAAGTTGACAGTAAAGTAATCTTTCAAGTGATAGAAAAATACCGGAAGGAGTTGTTGAAAAAGCGATAAAATTCCATTCTTAATTTTTAATTCTCCATTCGAATATATCTATCTTCGCACCCCGTGAATAAGATAAGTCAGCTTTTCCAGATAAAGTACCCTATAGTGCAGGCCGGCATGCTGTGGACCAGCGGCTGGAGGTTGGCTTCGGCAGCGGCAAACAGCGGTTGCCTGGGGCTAATAGGCGCTGCATCAATGTATCCCGATGTACTGCGCGAACATATACAAAAGTGCAAGCAGGCCACCAATAAACCCTTCGGCGTTAATGTACCACTCCTATACCCTGATCTGGAAGAGGTGATGAAGATAATTGTTGACGAGGGAGTGAAGATTGTATTTGTTTCTGCAGGCAATCCTAAAACATGGACGCCCTTTTTCAAAGAGAAAAGTATTACCGTTGTGCATGTGGTGGGTAGTGTAAAGTTTGCCATCAAGGCACAAGATGCTGGTGTAGATGCTGTTGTAGCTGAGGGCTTTGAAGCAGGCGGGCATAACGGGCGCGAGGAAACAACTACCATGTGCCTTATACCCATGGTGCGAAAAGAATTGAAGATACCGCTTATCGCGGCAGGTGGCATTGCCAGTGGCAGGGCCATGTTAGCCGCCATGGCATTGGGTGCCGATGGTGTGCAGATTGGTACACGATTTGTAGCTTCGGAAGAAGCTTCGGTGCATGAGAATTTCAAAAAGAAGATTATAACATCGCAGGAAGGCGATACAGTGCTGACCTTGAAAAAGCTTGTGCCAGTGCGCGTTTTGAAAAACGAATTTTATAAAAAAGTGCAGGATGCGGAGGATCGTGGCGCCAGCCTTGAAGAGTTGCAAAACATCTTGGGCAGGGCACGGGCAAAAAAGGGTATGTTTGAAGGCGATATGGATGAAGGAGAACTTGAGATAGGACAAATTGCCGCGGCAGTAAGAGAAATAAAGCCCGTAAAAGATATAGTGAATGAAATAATTGCAGAATTTCACGCTGCGAAAAAAGAAGTTGGTACCTATGAGGTGCCTGAATAATTAACGACCGCTATGATTCAATTTGAAAGATTTACGTTAGAGAATGGTCTGAAGGTGATAGTACACCGCGACACATCGACCCCTATGGCCTGTGTTAACATACTTTATAATGTGGGCGCCCGCGACGAGGATCCCGAAAAAACAGGTTTCGCGCACTTGTTCGAGCACCTTATGTTTGGTGGCTCAATCAATATAGCCGACTATGACAACGCCTTGCAACAAGCAGGTGGCGAGAACAACGCTTTTACGAATAACGATATTACGAATTACTACTTAACGCTTCCTGCCACTAACCTTGAAGTGGCTTTCTGGCTTGAATCGGATCGTATGCTGAGCCTTGCATTTTCTGATAAAAGCCTTGAAGTGCAGCGCAGCGTGGTGATAGAAGAATACAAACAGAGCTATCTTAACCAACCCTATGGCGATGTGTGGATTGAGTTGCCTAAGCTGGCATACAAGGTTCATCCTTACCAGTGGCCTACAATAGGCAAAGAAATTGACCACATTAAGCATGCTGTTATGGCCGATGTAAAGGCTTTCTTTCATAAATTTTATTGCCCGAATAACGCCATACTGGTAGTAAGCGGCAACGTTACGGTCGACCAGGTTAAGGCGCTAAGCGAAAAGTGGTTTGGCCCTATACCTCCCGGCAACCCGCCTATGCGCAAACTGCCTGCCGAGCCTAAACAAACACAATCGCGCAGGCTTGAACTTGAGCGTGATGTTCCGGTTGACGCTATTTACAAGGCCTACCACATGGGGGGCCGCATGGAGCAAAGTTTTTATGCCATGGAACTGCTGGCCGATGTACTTACCGATGGCAATGCATCTCGCATGTATGTTGAACTGGTGAAAAACAAAAAACTGTTCAGCGAAATAAATGCCTTCACGTTGGAATCGTTCGACCCCGGGCTGTTTATCATATCAGGTAAACTTTCGGAAGGCGTTACCCTGGAAGCCGCAGATGAGGCTATACAGGAGGAGTTGAAGAAAGTATCGCTGGCGCAAGTAAGCAAAGAAGAAATTGAAAAGGCAAGAAATAAAACGGAATCATCGCTGATATTTGCAGAAATGAGCATATTGAATAAAGCCATGAACCTGGCTATGTTTGAACTACTTGGCGGTGCCGAAGAAAACAATAAAGAAACGGAGAAGTTTATGAAAGTGAGCGAGGTAGACCTTTTGGTTGAAGCATCGCGTGTTATCAATGAAAACAACTGCTCTACATTATACTATCGTTCAAAAAGTAAAGTGAATGGAAACGGAAATTAACCTCGACAGGAGAACAATGCCTGCCTTCGGCAAGCAAACTAAAATAGATATACAGCACGCCCAGGAAAGCAAATTAGCCAACGGAATACCTGTTTATTCGGTTAATGCCGGCACACAGGACGTAGTTAAAATTGAGCTCATATTCCCTGCCGGTGCACGCCAGCAAGGGCTGCCGCTTATAGCCGACACTACCAATGCCATGCTGGAAGAAGGAACAACCAAGCATAACTCTGAAGAGATTGCTTCGCTGCTTGATTATTACGGTTCTTTCCTTGAGACATCGGCGCACCACGATTATGCTTCAGTGGCATTATATACCTTGGGCAAGCATGTTAGCAAGGTATTGCCTGTATTGGAAGAAATTGTGAAAGAGCCGTCTTTCTCTCAATCGGAACTTGATATTTACCTGACCAATAAAAAGCAGCGTTTCCTGGTGGAAGATAAAAAAGTGCGTGTGGTTGCTGCCCGTAATTTCCCCGCTTTGCTATTCGGTGATAACCACCCTTACGGCCATGCTACTAAGATTGAAGAATATGATACAGTAAAAAGAGATACACTACAGTCATTTCATAAAACGAATTATTCTGCAAATGGCTGCGCTATTGTAGTAGCTGGAAAAGTAAAGGATTCTGTTCTCAATTCGTTGGGCGATTCTTTTGGTGGCAGCAATTGGAAATCAGCCGATGCGCAGTTAAATGGCAAGACATTTGAGGTACAACCCAGCGCAGAGAAGAAGCATTTGATTGTGAAGGAAAAAGCCATGCAATCTGCTATACGCATGGGCAGAATGCTGTTTGTGAAAAGCCATGCCGATGCCATTCCTTTCCAGATATTAAACGTTATACTGGGCGGCTATTTCGGCTCGCGCCTTATGAGCAACATTCGCGAAGACAAAGGATATACCTATGGTATTTCTTCAGGTATAGTTTACCTGAAAGAAGCAGGGTATTTCCAGGTTGCGAGTGAAGTAGGCACCGATGTATGCGACAAAGCCCTTGTAGAAATATATAAGGAAATGGACAAACTGTGCACAGAACCCGTTCCTGATGCCGAACTGCAACTGGTTAAAAATTATTTACGCGGTAATTTCCTCCGCAGCATGGACGGGCCTTTCGCATTGGCGGAACGCTTCAAGCAGGTATGGCTGCACGGGTTAGATTATTCGTATTACGAAAAATATGTTGCAACATTGGCCGATATTACTTCTGCACAATTGAAAGACCTTGCCGGCAAGTACTTCCAGAAAGATAGTATTTATGAATTGGTTGTAGGGAATAAGAAAGCTTAAGCTCCGACATCCTTACCTATATCACGCCTGTAGTATTTTTTCTCGTAATTAATTTTGGCTATGCTCTCGTAAGACGCTACTATAGCCTCTTTCAGGGTAGGTTTTATAGATGTAACCGCTAAAACCCTTCCACCATTGGTAACCACTTTATCACCATTCATCTTCGTCCCAGCATGAAATACCATACTATCCTTTACTTTATCCAGGCCGGTTATCTCCTTACCTTTTTCATATTCCTCTGGGTAACCACCCGATACCATCATAACAGTAGCAGCCGGATTCTTGTCTATCTCAATATGCGTTTTATGCAGGCTCTTGGTCGCTACAGCATGCAGTAGCAAAAGCAAGTCAGACTTAATGCGTGGTATAACTACTTCCGTTTCCGGGTCGCCCATACGGGCATTGTATTCAATAACATAAGGGTTGCCCTGGCAGTTAATAAGCCCAAAGAAGATGAATCCCTTATATTCCAGTTTCTCCTTTTTAAGTCCTTCAACGGTTGGTACAATAATGCGTTCCTTCACCTTATCCATAAACTTAGCATCGGCAAATGGTACAGGCGAAATTGCTCCCATACCGCCCGTATTAAGGCCGGTGTCGTTCTCTCCTATCCTTTTGTAATCCTTAGCTTCCGGCAGAATATGAAAAGTGTTACCATCGGTCAGCACAAATACCGACAATTCCGTACCTATCAAAAACTCTTCTACAAGCACCTTGCTGCTTGCCGCTCCGAATTTCTCTTCAAGGAGCATTTCTTTAAGCTCGTTCTCTGCACCTGTTGTGGTAAGTGGTATAATAACCCCTTTACCGGCAGCAAGCCCATCGGCTTTAAGCACATGTGGGGGGCGAAGAGTGCGCAAAAAGGCAACCCCTTCGTTAATGGTCTCTTTGGTGAATGTATTGTAACGGGCGGTAGGTATATTGTACTTCGCCATGAATTTCTTAGCAAAATCTTTGCTGCCTTCAAGCGCTGCAGCCTTTGCCGATGGCCCTATTACAGGTATATGCGAAAGCTCTTTATCGGCCAGAAAGTAGTCATATATGCCTTTTACCAGGGGTTCCTCAGGGCCCACTATCACAAAATTTATTTTCTTCTCTAATACATGCTTTTTCAGCAGTGCAAAATTCAGAATATCTATGTCGAGATTAGTGCCGCAATCCTTTGTCCCAGCGTTTCCCGGGGCTATGTATAATTTTGTCAGCAGGGGGCTCTGGGCTATTTTCCATGCTATCGCATTCTCCCTTCCACCCGAGCCAAGTAATAATACGTTCATACTATCGTTTATTTTTGTGCAAAGCAAAGTAAAACTTTTTATCTGTTTGAACACTATTAATTATTTTTAAGCATTGTTAAATTCCGACTCAAATAGTACTATAACAAGGCAGCAGGTACACCGCTGGCTATTTATCACAGCGCTTTCCTTTCTTTGCATAGGCCTGCCCAACTCTACTGTATTTATGAGCATAGGGCAGCTTGTCCTCGGGCTTAACTGGATAGCTGAAGGCAATTTTTCCATTAAATGGAAGCGGTTCATCACTAACAGGGCCGCACTGGTGCTTTGTTCCTTCTATATAATGCATTTAATTGGGCTTGCCTATACTCAAGACTTTGACTATGGTATGGAGGATATCAGAAAGAAAGTGCCCCTGCTTATCCTGCCATTTCTCTTTTCTACCGTCGAGCCTTTTACAACTAAAGAAAGAAACATAGTACTTGGCTTATTTATCGGAGGTGTTACTTTCACTACCTTTCATGGCACCATTCGCCTGTTAAGACATGCATTTGCAGATATACACGACATAGCGCCTCATGTGTCTTCTATCAGACTCTCATTAATGATTGTATTGTCCATTTTCTTACTAATCGGCTATGTGTTTTCTCAAAAGTGGTCTCCTTTATCTGTTCTATTCGTAGTGTGGGCCGTGTGGCTATTCTGCTTCCTCATTATTATGGAATCACTTACAGGCGTACTCTTAACTATATTCTTATTTGCAGGCCTTCTTGTGTATTATTCTGTTATGAGAATACGAAAAGGCAAATGGGTGCAAGGTGCAGGAATACTGTTAGTTATTGTGGCCCTGTTTGCCACTCCTACTCTATACGTGTTACACTTCAAGGCTAAGTATTTTCCTAAGCCCGATGAAATAAACTTTGCCAGGACGGATCGGTTCTCTAAGCTCGGAGATATATACATAACCGACACGACCAGCAGGCTTACGGAGAATGGCCACTTTGTATATGCTTATGTAGCATGGAATGAATTGAAAAGGAACTGGAATAAGAGGAGCAAAATACCATACGACAGCCTTGACAGGAAGGGCAACAGGATATGTTATACTATTATGCGCTATATGTCGTCTATGGACCTGAGAAAGGATTCTACGGGACTTAGCAAGCTTTCAGCGGGTGACATTTCAGCCATAGAAAACGGTGTTCCTAATTACAAGTTTATGGCGCTGAGCAGTATGCAAATGAGGCTTTACCAGGCTTTGTGGGAGATACAGGATTTTGGAAGGGGTGGCAATGTAAGCGGGCATTCTATTATGCAGAGGCTTGAATTCTGGAGGGCTGCGGAAGGAATTATAAAACAACATTGGTTAATTGGCGTTGGTACAGGGGATGTAAAGAATGCTTTTGCGCAACAGTACGATGCCATGCATACAAACCTGGAAAAGCCTTTCAGGTTGCGTTCGCATAACCAGTATCTTGAAATTGCGGTGGGTTTCGGAATTACAGGACTGCTATGGTTCTTATTCTCACTTTTCTATCCTGCCATAAAAATGCACAAGCTGAAAAGCTATACCTATATTATTTTCTTTCTTATTATTTTCTTTTCTATGTTCAGTGAAGATACACTTGAAACACAGGCAGGAGCTACTTTTTATGCCTTATTTAACTCCTTATTTCTTTTCCTCGCCTGATTCTTCACCATCGTCGAAATTCTCCTCGTCCAGTTCTATCAATGGTTCTTTGCCAAGTTCTTTTCTCAGCATACGTTGTTCCATTGACAGCATAAACGAAGGCAGCAAAACAAGATTTGAGCAATACGCCATAAGCAAGGTTACCGATACCAATATGCCCAGCGCCCTTGTACCGCCAAAATCTGAAAAGACAAATACCAGGAAGCCGCAGGAAAGTATAAGTGCTGTATAAATCATGCTTACACCTGTTTCACGAATTACTATTGATACCACTTGGGATATACTCAGTTTTATATTCTTTATCTCCTGCCTGTACTTGGTAAGGAAGTACATGGTTCCGTCGGATGATATGCCAAAGGCAATACTGAATATAAGTATGGTGCTTGGTTTCAGGTGAATATCGAAAAAGCCCATCAGGCCGAGGGTTATAAGCAAGGGAATAAAACTAGGCAGGGTAGCAATTATTACCATACGTGCCGAAAGGAAAAGTATGTACATGATAATAGAGATAAGCACTATTGCCAGTACTACACTCTCTATAAGGTTGGTTACTAAAAAGTCGTTGCTGCGCAGGTAATTCAGGCAGGTACCGGTATATGTTACTTTATACCTGTTGCTGTCGGGCAGCCATGCTTTATCGGCAGCGGAGTAGTTGAAAATACTATCGGCACGGGGAATTATTTCGCCCAGTTCCTGCTTCATTTTCACTGAACCTATATCGGCCATAAGAATATCCATGCGGGTATATTGCTTGGTACTGTCGATAAAGGCTTTGGTAAGGCTCTGCTTTTGTTTCGCCGCATTAAAGTATTGAGCTATGCTTTGGAAATCGCTTAGGGTTGGCAGAATATAATATTTGGGTTCACCATCGTGATAAACCTGGTTAGCATATTTAATACCTTCAATAACCGATTGGGGGCGTGAAAAAATAGGGTATTGCCTGAGTAACTTTTCAAAGCGGTCCATTTTATATAACGTACGCCCTGAGTTGGCAAATATGCCGTTGGGTTTGCGTGCATCAATCTTAACCTCGAATGACAATATGCCGCCAATGTTTTTTTCAAAGTAGCGCATATCGGTATAAACAGGATCATTCTTGGGTAAATCGTCAATTATGTATCCCACAGCTTTTATCTGACTAATACCATAAACTGACACAACTATAACAATTGCTGTTATTAGGTAAATCATTTTGCGATGGCCCTGTGTGCGTTTATCAACCCAACTAAGGGCGTTTACAAGTTGCTTACGTTCAAGATGCCTAAGGTGGTGCACTTTGGGTGGAGGCAAAAAACTGAAGATTGCGGGAATAAGCAATAACGAAATAACATAGGTAGCCATTACACTTATAGAAGAAACTATTCCGAACTCAACCAGTGGCTGGCTGCGTGTAGAACAGAACACAGCAAAGCCAATAGCAGTTGTTACATTGGCAAGAAAAAGAGAGATACCAATTTTTTCAACCATGGTTGAAAGCGCCTGCATTTTGTTGCCGTGCTTGTTGAATTCTGTATGGTATTTGTTCAATAGAAGTATACAGTTGGGTACCCCGATCACCGTTATCAGAGGTGGAATAATTCCTGTCAGCACAGTTATTTCGAACCCGAAGAGATGAATAAATGCCACCGACCATGCTACCCCCACGCAGACTACCAACAACGGAAATATTACCGGGAAGGGCGACCTGAAAAACAGAAGGAGAAGGATAGCCATGGTAACTATGGCAATTATAACCGACTTCACCATTTCGTTCATTACCTTACGCGATATAACTGTGCGTATAAAGGGCAGCCCTGAATAATGCACTGTGGTATGGTACTTACTTCCAAAGGCATCAAGTTTATATTTAAGGGAATCGACAATTGCAATACGGCCGGATGTATTAATATCACTGTCTTTAAAGGTTACCGCTATAAGTGTTGTTCCCTTTTTCCTGTCGTACACACCATCGTAAAAAGGCAGACTGTTAATGACTTTCCTGACACTATCGAGTTCCTGCTTTGTTTGTGGCTTGCGCTCAAGCAAAGGCCTTAATTCAAATTTTGTAAGGCTGTCGTTTTTAATCAGTTTATAGAGGGATGTAGCCGAAAGCACATCCTTTATACCGTTTGATTTTTTTATTGCCCTATCCAGGTCATACAGGTCATTGAACTCCTGTACATTGGTAAACAAGCTGTCGGCCTGCATGCCGGCTATCATTACCGTGCCATCCTGCCCAAACTGCGCCCTGAACTTTTCATACTCTATACTGGCACTATCACTGGCTGGTAAAAACTGGGTAAACTGGTAGGCTATGCGCACCTGCCGGGCGTGGTAAACCATAAAACAGGTCAGCAGGCCGATACCCACCAATACTATAATCCTGTTTTTTAATATGAATTTTGCTAAAGCCGACCACATACTAAATACATGCGTTACATATTTAACAAAAGTAATCATTACCCCATAATCAGTTCCATCCCACTCTTACTTCTTAATTTTTACCTTACCTTTGGCAGACTTTTAAGGCTACCCCTATGAAAAACATATTTAATGAGGCTGATAAAAACGAGCTTCTGCAACGCATAGAAAAGCTTACCCCGGAAACAAAACCGCTATGGGGAACCATGAATGTATCGCAGATGATGGCCCATTGCGCCAATGCTGCGAAGATGCCTACAGGCGATGTAATGACAAAGAGAGTAGGATTCCCACTAAGCCTATTGGGCAAGATGTTCAAAGGCACCATTTTGGGTGAGGGGCCTTTCAGGAAAAATTCTCCTACAGCGCCTGAATTGAAGATTACCGACGCCCGTGAATTCGCACAGGAAAAGGCGAATATGATTGCGGCTATAAAGAAACTGGCCGAAGGCGGAGAGAATGCGGTAAAGAATGATGTTCATCCTTTTTTTGGCAAAATGACGGCTAAGGAGTGGGGCCGTATTAACTACAAACACCCCGACCACCACTTAAAACAATTTGGTGTATAATATATTGACTAATTAAGCGTTAAGGATAAAGATTTTGAAAACAATGCGTAAACTAATACTTCTGCCCCTCCTCCTCCTAATTTATTCAACCGGGTTCTCCCAAATACAATATACGGTGTCAACTATTGCCGGCGATTCAGCAGGTAAGGGAGATACTGCTGGCTTTGTAAATGGGTACGGTTCAGCAGTGCGCTTTAATGTGCCGGCCGGGGTAGCTGTAGATACAATGGGGAATATATATGTGGCTGATGCGCAGAATAATGCAATACGGAAAATAGCTCAATCGGGAATAGTAAGTACACTTGCTGGTGATACCGTAGCAGGGTTCCTTGACGGAGCTGCTTCTGTTGCTCTTTTTAACATGCCTTATGGTGTGTGTGCCGATGATTCAGGTAATGTGTATGTGGCAGATACCTATAACAACCGCATTCGTAAAATATCGGCCAAAACAGGCATGGTAACTACAGTTGCCGGAAATGATTCAGCTGGCTACAGGAACGGAGCCGGAAGTACCGCATTATTTAACCTACCCCTTGGAGTGGCAATTGATTCTGCCTACAACCTGTATGTTACCGATTATGGTAATAATGTAATACGGAAAATATCTGCGGCAGGTATAGTAACTACATTGGCCGGTAACGATACAATTGGCTACCGCAATGGCCTCGACAGCACAGCGGAGTTTTATGGTGTAGCAGGTATTGCCTTGGATAAAAAAGCCAACGTATATGTGACCGAGTACAAAAACAATTCAGTAAGAGAAATAAGCGGAGGAATTGTAACCACTATTGCAGGTTACGACACCCTTGGGGCCGATACGTTTAATGCATCTACTGCGCCGGGCTACGTTAACGGATACCATGATACGACACGTTTTGACAGCCCTATAGGCATTGCTGTTGACGACACGGGTAATGTATTTATAAGCGATGAGTATAACAATGTAATACGTGAAGTAAGGGCTGCAACCCAAATGGTTTCAACTATAGCCGGATCCAGTGCACTTGGTTATAAAAATGGCCTTTACGACACTGCTGAGTTTTACGCTCCTATAGGCCTTGCGCTTTATAAGCAGAAGGGTATTTTTTATGTGGGCGATAATGGCAATAATGTTATCCGTGGCATATACCCACCGGGTGTTACAGGAATAAAACCAATAGTTAAGCCTATAAAGGGCATTACTGTTTATCCTACCCCCTGTAACGATAATTTAATGATTGCATCGGCCCCTGATGGGCCTGCAACCTTGTTTGATATTACAGGAAGGGTAGTTTGGAGTACCGAACATCTTAAGGCTCCCTATACTTTATCTACCGCCGGAATTTCCCCTGGCATGTATTTCCTTCGTGCCGGTGAAGCCGCCCAGGTTTCGGTTGTGAAGGTTGTGGTTGAGAGGTAATTTCCATTGTTTAATTATTACTTGGGCGTTCCCCAATAGCAGAGCTTCGCACACTATTAGCTCTGGCTTTACGCTTCAAGTCCTCGTCCCGAGTACTCAGGACTATAGGCTTTCCGCAACAATAGCGAAGCTCTAATGATCTCAATAATAAATAGACGATCTGCGAGTAATCCCTAACGCAAACAGACCATTTCCTAGTTTTCCATTACTTTTGAAGCGTATTTCGTGATAAATGAATAATGACCTTACTACAATAAAAGACTGGCTAGCGCCTATGATTATAACCGGCAGCATAATTGTTGCAGGAATAATTATTCAACGGCTGATAATACTTTACCTGCGCAAACAGGCTAAAAAAGAGAACTGGCAGGGCGCAGGAGTGATTATAACCTCGCTGCGCGGAATGGTTGTCCTTATTTCTATTTTAATGGGTGTTTACTTTGGCCTGGCGGATTCACCCTTACCACCATCGACTATTAATATTGCCCAAAAACTACACAGGGCACTTGTAATATTAATACTTACTATTATAACGGCACGTGTGCTTACAGGTTTGCTGAAAGCATATACCAGCCGCGAGGCGCATGCCCAGAAGTCTCTGTCACTGTTTAATTCCATTATAAATATTGTGGTGTATGTCATCGGCATGCTTATAATTTTAGGTGCAGTTGGCATATCTATTACACCTATTCTTACTGCATTGGGTGTTGGTGGTTTGGCAGTAGCCCTAGCTCTGCAGGACACTCTTACAAATCTTTTTGCAGGTGTGCATATTACAGTTGCCCGCATAATTAAAGCTGGCGACTATGTTATGTTAAGCTCGGGCGAAGAAGGAACGGTAAGCGATATAACCTGGAGGGTTACCACACTGCTGACTACATCGAACAATATTGTAATTATACCCAATTCAAAACTGGCAAGCAGCATTGTTACAAATTATTCACTGCCGGCAAAAAATATGGATATGGCGCTGCCTATTCATGTTGGATATAATGCTGACTTAGAAAAGGTGGAAAAAATCACTCTTGAAGTCGCCATTGAAGTAATGAAGGAATTAGGAATAGAAAATGCCGCACCGGTTGTTCGTTACAGGGAGTTCGCCCCTTCGGTTATTAATTTAAACCTTTGGATAACCATACACACTTTTACGGACCAACCCAGCATACGCCATGCGCTTATGAAACGTATTTATAGGCGTTATAAGCAGGAAGGAATTGAAATATCATTGCCTGAAAGTACCGTGCATATAGCCCCACCCAAGCCCTCCCCAATGGGAAGGGAGAAATAAAATTATTAAGTCTCCCCTATTGGGGGAGATTTAGAGGGGGCTTCTTTTTATCTTGAGCCCAGCATAAACACTGCCGCCTGACTGGCCATACCAACAATATAGCCTATATAAATGTCGGCCGGTTCGTGAGCTTTTAGTTTGTAACGTGCCACACCAATTACAACTGCAAGGCCCATTACTGAGCCCAGCAATGGATACATTACCATGTGGTTGAGATACATTAACCCTATTACAGTACCTACAATTCCGCCAATACCGACGGTGTGCAGGCTTATTTTGGTAAACAGGCTCGCAATAAGTGTAGCCATCATAGCCACATTTATACCGAGAATGAAATAATATAAAGATACACCTGCGGGAGGGAGCCTGTGAAAAACATAGAATGCAAGCAGGAACCCTAATTCTGAAAATGCAATGAGCCACCTTCTATCCTGTTCTGTAGGCTCCATTATGCTGCTTACACGTTTGGCTGCAACTAAAACGCCACTAAATAATAATGGCAGTATACCTGTGCAGACAAACAGAATTGGGATATCAGTAAATAGAATTTTCTTTAGCTGGTACATATCCAGCGAGAGGTATATATATGGGTCGCTGGTAAGCACAATTAAAAAGCCCAGCGTAGGCATAATTATGGGGTGAAAAAAATAAGATATAGCTTTCCAGATGCTGTTATTCATAATTTATACTTCTCGTCTCATTCTTGCTACAGGCAGTTCTAATTGTTCACGGTATTTCGCCACTGTGCGGCGAGCTAGATGATATCCTTTTTCTTCCAGCAGTTTCACTAACGCTTCATCGGTCAGCGGATTTTTTTTATCCTCACTCTCAATTAACTCTTTCAAAATATTTTTCACTTCCTTAACAGATACTTCTTCCCCACCCTCTTTCTGAAACGCTTCAGAAAACAGGGTTTTCAGTAATATAGTACCAAAACCTGTCTGCACATATTTACTGTTAACGACACGCGAAATAGTTGAAATATCCAAATCCGTCTTCTTGGCAATATCCTTTAATAACATAGGTTTCAGCAGGCCTTCATCTCCCATCAGGAAATAATCTTTCTGGTATTCGAGTATGGTGTACATAACCTTCAGCAATGTCTCTTCGCGCTGTTTAAGTGCATCTAAAAAATCGCGGGCAGCATCAATACGCTGGCGGGCAAACGAAGCCGCCTCACGCTGCTGTTTATCATTGCCTGGTTTCTTGGTACCCATTTCTTCATATAGCGGGCTAAGCCTTAACTTTGATGAGTTCCTGCTACTAAGCAATAACTCTAACTTTCCGCTCCAGTTATTTAAAATGAAATCGGGTGTAACCTGGTTTATGCCTTCATTACCGTCTGAATAGGTTTGCCCGGGTTTCGGATTAAGCTTTACTATTTCGGCAATAGCATCTTTCAACTGTTTATCATCAATATGCAAAAGCTCCTTTAGCTTGTCGTAATTCTTTTTCGAAAATTCATCAAATCCTTTTTCTACAATTAAGGTTGCCGTGTCTACCCCAGCATTTTTGTGCGCTTTTCTTTTTAACTGTATCAGCAAACATTCTCTCAAATCACGCGCTCCCACTCCAATAGGGTCAAGTTCCTGTATGGCTTCAAGAATAGGAATCAACTCATTCTCATCGGTCAGTATGTTTTGCAGAAAAGTAATATCGTTGGCAATGGAATATAAATCGCGGCGCAGGTAACCATCGTCGTCAATGTTACCAATAATATAATCAGCCAGCATCAATTGACGTTCATTCATATTACGTAACCCAAGCTGCATGGAAAGTGAATCCTGGAATGAGTTTGTAGCTGCAATAGGCATCTCGCGTTGTTCCTCATCAGGCGACTGGTTATTTACACTAAGTTTATAGGCAGGCACATATTCATCGCTCTCCTCCATAAACTCGCTGGCATCATCATACTCATCTCCCGAATCATTATCTGTATCAATATCATCTCCGTTTATCTCTTTCTCTTCCTGTGCTTCCCATTCCGCTTCAGCAGCTTCTTCCAGTGCAGGATTGCTTTCAATCTCTTCTTTAATACGTTGTTCCATTAATGGCACTGGCAACTGCAACAGCTTCTGCACCATCATTTGCTGTGGTGTAAGCTTTAATTGCTGCTTTTGTTGTAAAGACTGCCTGAGCATAGTAACTTGTTATAGGAACAAACGTTCCTGCTCCAAAATTACTTAAAACTCCGCATTCTTGGGTGTGCGAGGGAAAGGTATCACATCGCGTATGTTGGTCATGCCTGTCATGAACAGGATAAGACGCTCAAATCCAAGCCCGAAGCCTGCATGGGGCGCAGTACCAAACCTGCGTGTATCTAAATACCATTGCATATCATGCTCAGGTATATGCATTTCCTTCATACGGGCAACAAGCGTTTCGTAGTTTTCTTCACGCTGCGAGCCCCCAATCATTTCACCTACATAGGGAAATAATACGTCCATACCTCTTACCGTTTTGCCATCTTCATTAAGCTTCATGTAAAAAGCCTTTATCTCTTTTGGATAGCCTGTCACCATCACAGGCACACCAAATTTCTCCACCAAAAAGTTTTCATGCTCTTTTTGCAAGTCAGATCCCCATTCAGGCAAAAACTCAAATTTCTTTCCCGATGTTTTCAATACCTCAATTGCATCCGTGTATGTAATACGTTTAAAACTGCCGCTGATAACCATATTTAGCTTTTTCAGCAGTTCCTTGTCGTACATATTATTAAGGAAATCCAAATCATCCTTGCAATTGTCAAGTGCATACTGCACAAGGTATTTAAGAAAATCCTCGGCCAGATCCATGTTATCATTCACGTCATAGAAAGCCATTTCAGGCTCTATCATCCAGAACTCTGCCAGGTGGCGGGGAGTGTTTGAGTTTTCGGCACGGAAAGTCGGCCCGAATGTATATATTTTAGATAATGCCAATGCCGCCAGCTCACCCTCTAACTGACCCGATACAGTAAGGTTAGTTTCTTTACCGAAAAAGTCCTCTTTATAGTTAATAGTGCCATCCTCATTTTTAGGCGGGTTCAACATATCTAAGGTAGTTACCCTGAACATCTGCCCTGCACCCTCGGCGTCAGAGCCTGTAATAATAGGTGTATGTAAATAGTAGAAACCGTTGTCGTTAAAATATTTGTGAATAGCATAGGCCATAGCATGGCGCACACGGAACACTGCCCCGAAAGTATTGGTTCGCGGCCTAAGGTGAGCTATTGTACGTAAGTATTCCAATGTCTGTCCTTGTTTTTGCAAAGGGTATTCTTCGTTAAATGCTCCGTATATCTCAATATCTTCAGCTATAACCTCAACCGTCTGTCCTTTGCCCTGCGATTGCATGAGCTTACCCTTAATACAAACACAGGCGCCAATGTTTATTTTCTTCATTAACTCCTCAGGGAATGAATTTAAATTCACCACCACCTGTATATTATGAATAGTTGAACCATCGTTTATGGGCAAAAAAGCCACTTCTTTACTTCCACGCTTGCTGCGCACCCAGCCTTTAACTTCCACCTGTTTATCATATTCGGTAGAGCTTAAAAGGCTTTTTACTGTGAACTTTATCATAATTCTTAATTTAAAGTATTCAGGGTTTAATTCCGTCTTTAACAAAATCAGGTTGGTAAAATTAATCGGTTTTTGCCCACTATAACGTTCTGAAAATCTAAATGACTTGAAAATTTTGTAAGAAAACTTTGGAAACAAAAAAAGTTTTCATAGTTTTGCGCCCTCGTTTAAAAGAAATGAAAGTACAGGAACAAATATTAAAAGGCACTGAAGAACTATTCTTCCGTTACGGAATTAAGGGAATAACCATGGATGACATTGCCAAACACATGGGCATGTCGAAGCGTACGTTGTATGAAAACTATCCCACTAAAGACGACCTGGTAAGCGCTATTCTCAAAGTACACATTGAGAAAAATGCAGAGAATTGCGAGGAGTACCGTGATAAGGCTAAAAACGCCATTGAAGAAATAATAATGATGATGATGCAGCTAAGGAATATGTTTAACGCTATGAATCCACGCTTGTTGTATGACCTGAAAAAATTCCACCCCAAAGCATGGCAGGAATTCCAGGATTTTAAGCATAACCTGATTATGAAAACTATTATGGACAATATACGCCTGGGCATAAAACAGGGTATTTACCGGGAAGATATTGATGTGAACATACTTTCGCGCCTGCGCATTGAGGAAATTGAACTGGCATGGAACCCTGAAATATTCCCCACTGCCAGCTACGACCTTACTAAAGTGCAAGTAAGCCTTCTCGACCACTTTCTATATGGCATTGCCAACGTAAAAGGCCACCGGATGATAGAACGTTATAAAAAGCAACAAAATATAACCGTTACTCTATGATATATAAAAAGACCCGTTTATTAATTGCATTGCTGCTGCCCGCCGCCCTTGGTGTTGCGCAGCAAAAACAGCAAGACAGCACTCACCGGCTTTCGGTAAAACAAAGTATTGATTATGCGCTAAGCCACCAGACTAACGTTGTAAATGCTCAATACGAGGTAGAAAAAGCTGGTGATAAAGTGAGGGAGATTGTGGGTATTGGCTTGCCCCAGGTTAGTGCTTCAGGCACTATAGAGGATTTTCTAAATATCCCCACAACGCTAATACCTGCACAGTTCTTCGGAGGGCCTGCAGGCGAATTCGAGCCGGTAAAATTCGGTACTCAGTATAATACTTCGGGCGAAATAGATGCCTCTCAACTATTATTCGATGGTACATATATAGTGGGTTTGGAAGCTTCAAGAACATATAAGGAACTTTCGCAAAAGAGCCTTACCCAAACCAAAATACAAACGGTATCGGCTGTTACTAAAGCTTATTACACAGTGCTGGTTAATTACTGGAAACTTCAAATGGTACATGCCGACGTTAACCGTTTGAAAGAACTGATGGACCAGACCGAAGCCATGTATAAAAGCGGTTTCACTGAAAAAATTGACTGGGAAAGGATTAAAGTAAATTATAACAACCTGAAGACACAGGAAACCACTATCGGCAAATTGGTGGGCCTCAGCTACCAGTTGTTAAAATTCCAGATGGGCATGCCGCAGCATGACAGCCTTTCATTATCCGATAGTCTTAAAACACTCTCACTTAATCCATCTGCAGAAAAGGATAGTTCCTTCAGGCCTGAAAACCGTATTGAATATTCGCTTGCACAAACTAACATGAGAGCGAATGAGTTGCAACTGCAGAAAGACCGTTTTTCATACTTGCCTAACCTTGCTTTGTTCGGCACATGGAGCTATGCAGCTTATGGCAATACTTTCTCGGTTTTCGACCGTAGCCAGGACTGGTTCCCTACGTCGATTGTAGGCCTTAAAATGAATGTACCGGTTTTCTCGGGCTTTCAAAGAATGTACCGCGTAAAAGAAGATAAGATAGGAGTACTGGAAAGCGAGGCTACCCTTAACAATATAAAAGAAGGTATTTATCTTGAGGTTTCAAACAGCCTTACCAGCCTTGAGAATGCGTTGGCCGATTTGAAAAACCAACAGGAGAATATGGACCTTGCCCAGAACGTGGAACATGATTCTAAAATAAAATATGAAGCGGGCACCGGTTCTAATATAGAAGTGGTGGATGCTGAAACCTCGCTCACCGAAGCTGAAACAAATTATTATAACGCCCTGTTCAATGCCCTTGTCGCCAAGGTTGATTATGAGCAGGCTAAAGGAACTTTATACAACAAATAACACACCTCTATTTTATGAAAAAGTACGTAACACTTTTTATTGCTGCATCTCTCCTGGCTGCATGTGCTAATAAGGATGGCAAAAACAAACTTGATAAAGACAAGGATAAACTGGCGAGCCTGAAGAAGCGTGATGCTGACCTGAGAGACTCCATACAGTTATTACAGGATACCATTAATAATGAAGGTGGTAAAGAAGTGAAAACCATAAAAGTGGGAGCAATGGATGTTGCCCCTCAGGTTTTCCGTCACTACGTGCAGGTACAAGCAAGTGTTTACGGACAGGATAACATTAACGTGAATGCTGAAATGCCCGGTGTAGTGAAAAGCATTATGGTAACTGAAGGCGATAAAGTAACCAAAGGACAAGTACTTGCCCTGCTTGATGATGCTGTGTTGCAGGAAAACATACAGGAAGTGCAAACCTCATTGGATTTGGCCAAAACACTGTATGAAAAACAAAAAGGTTTGTGGGACCAGAAGATAGGAACAGAAGTTCAGTACCTGAGCGCAAAAAGCAATTATGAATCATTACAGAAAAGATTTGCCGGCTTACAGCAACAGGATGATATGACGAAAATAAAATCGCCAATTGACGGTACTGTTGATGCGGTTAAATTGAAAGTAGGAGAATCGGTTGCTCCTGGCTTACCTACTATACAGGTTGTAAATGATGAAGAGTTAAAAGTAAAAGGGAATGTGGCTGAAGCTTACATTTCAGACATACACCCGGGCGATTCGTTAAGCCTTATTTTCCCTGACCTTCACGATACGGTAATATCAACTGCCACCTATGTATCAAGGGCTATTGACCCTGTTAACCGTACATTTAATGTTGAGGTAAAATTACCGCAAAATGCAAACTACCACCCTAACATGATAGCTATGATGAACATTGTGGATTATGCAAACCGTTCTGCTATAACTGTTCCGGTGAATGTGGTACAGAGCGACCCTACAGGTTCATTTATTTTCGTGGCTGTAAAAGATGATAAGAATAACTGGAAAGCTACAAAACGAGTTGTGACAACAGGCAAAGTATCTAACGGCAACCAGGAAATATTGAAAGGCCTTAACGTTGGCGACAAAGTTATAACTGTGGGGTACGAAGATTTAAACAACGGAGATATTGTCAGTTTATAAAGCAACAAGATGAAAGTTTATAAAGTAATGGAACCCCCTTTTTTCCTTTACAAACTTTAAAAACTAATTGAATATGAAAGATATTTTCAAAGAATTTAAACCGAGCAGTTGGGCCATTGACAACCGCACCAGTATTTATGTAATTACCATAATGATAATACTGGCGGGTATTATAGCCTATAACAATATTCCCAAGGAAAAATTTCCCGATATACAAATACCCACTGTATTTGTGCAAACCATTTATCCGGGCACTTCTCCCTCTGATATGGAAAACCTGGTGACAAGACATATTGAAAAACAGGTAAAAGCAATTTCAGGTGTAAAGAAAATCACCAGCCATTCCGTTCAGGATTATTCAGCTATTGTAGTTGAATTCAATGCCGACGTTACGGTTGACGATGCAAGGCAAAAGGTAAAAGATGCAGTAGATAAAGCAAAGCCTGATTTACCAAGCGACCTTCCTAACCCGCCCGGCGTTATGGATATAAATTTTGCCGATTTCCCTATTCTTTTCGTGAACCTTTCCGGTGACTTTGACCTGGCAAAGCTGAAAAAATATGCCGATGACCTGAAGGATAAAATTGAGGCCATGCCTGAAATTACCCGTGTAGATGAAGTGGGTGCTATGGACAGGGAAATACAGGTGAATGTAGATATGTATAAGATGCAGGCCGCGCAGGTAACTATGGGCGATATTGAAAGAGCCGTGGCATCTGAAAACCTTGTAATATCGGGCGGTACGGTTACTATGGGGAATAAAGAACGTTCACTTACAGTTTCCGGTCAGTTTACCAATATGAGCCAGGTGAATAACCTCATTATTCGCTCAATGGGTGGCGCTACTGTTTACCTGAAAGACATTGCTGCTGTTAAAGACACTGCTGCCGATGCAAAGAGTTATGCCCGGTTAGATAATAACAAAGTTATTTCATTGAATATTATTAAACGCAGCGGTGCCAACCTTATTGACGCATCAGATAAAGTACAAACAGCCGTAAAGGATATGCAGACAAACATTTTCCCTCCAAACCTGCATATAACTATTACCGGTGACCAGAGTGACCAGACACGCCAGACTTTGCACGATTTGATAAACACTATTATTATTGGGTTTTTACTGGTTACTATTATTTTAATGTTCTTCATGGGTGCAACCAACGCCATATTTGTCGCCATGTCTGTGCCTTTATCCATGTGCCTTGCTTTCTTTGTTCTTCCGGGTATCGGGTTCAGCATGAATATGATTGTGCTCTTTGCTTTCCTTCTCGGGTTGGGTATTGTGGTTGATGATGCTATTGTGGTTATTGAAAACACACACCGTATATTCGATCATGGTAAGGTAAGTATTGTTACAGCCGCGAAAAGCGCCGCAGGTGAAGTATTTTTGCCTGTGCTTGCCGGTACAGCCACTACACTATCTCCGTTTATTCCATTGGCATTCTGGCCGGGCATTATCGGTAAGTTCATGCACTTTATGCCCGTAACACTTATTATTACACTTACTGCTTCCTTGTTTGTGGCATACATAATTAATCCTGTGTTTGCCGTAACCTTTATGAAAGCAGGTGACGATGACAGAGGTAGCAAAAAGAATAAATGGACAAAAGGAACAACTATCACATCAATAAGTTTTATTGCCGTAACCTTAATTTTTTATTCTGCCGGAGTACCCGGAATGGGCAATTTTGCTTTGACATTATTAGCGTTTTACCTGCTCTATCGCTTTGTACTTATACAATGGGTCTATAAATTCCAACATAAAACATGGCCTGCCTTCCAGGAACGTTATACACGTCTTTTGAAACGTTCATTGCGGCATCCTGCTTTTATGTTATTGCTTACTGTAATATTATTCTTTGGCTCTATTCAGCTTATTAAATACAGAACGCCCAATGTGGTATTCTTCCCTAAGGGCGAGCCAAATATGATTGATGTATATGTAAGCCTGCCTATTGGTACCGATATACATTATACCGATTCTATTACACATATACTGGAAGACAGGGTGTACAAGGTAATCGGACAAAACAATCCTATAGTGAAATCGGTAATTACAAACGTGGCTATAGGTGCCACAGATCCTAACGATAATGATAATGGCACTTATTCAAACAAAAGTAAAATCGACGTTGCTTTTGTAGATTTCTCAAAACGTAATGGCGTTTCTACAGCAAAGTACCTAGATTCTATACAGAAGGCAGTGCAGGGGTTGCCGGGTGTTGAACTATCTGTAGACCAGGAAAAAAATGGCCCCCCAACCGGTAAGCCTATAAATATAGAAATACGTGGCGATAATTATCCGCAACTTGTAAATACCTCTCAGGATCTGCTTCACTACCTCGATTCTATGAATATACCGGGTGTGGAAGAACTGAAATCGGATTTACAGAAAAATAAACCCGAAATTGTATTCGACATTGACCGCGAACGTGCCAATTATGAGGGAGTAAGTACGGGCCAGATTGGTTCGGAAATACGTACTGCTGTATATGGCAACGAGGCATCGAAATACCGCGACCAGAATGACGAATACCCTATAATGATAAGGTACCAGAGGAACCAGCGTGAAGATGTAAACGCGCTTAAGAACCTTGATATTACTTTCCGCGATATGAATATGCATGGAGATATAAGGCAGATACCTATTTCTACTTTTGCCAATATTCATTATGGAAGAACATACGGAGCTATTACCCGCTTGAATGAAAAGCCCATAATTACACTTTCATCAAACGTGTTAGGCGGCTTTAACGCTAACCAGGTAGTGTCGCAAATTACAGCGGCAATTAAGAACTTCCATACACCAAATGGCGTAGCTATTGAACTTACAGGCGAGCAGCAGGACCAGAAGGAGACACAGGATTTTCTTTCACTTGCGCTTGGAATTGCCGTGGCCCTGATATTTGTTATTCTCATTTCTCAGTTTAATTCGGTAGCTAAACCATTAATTATATTGTCTGAAGTTATTTTCTGTGTTATTGGTATTATTCTTGGCTTCTCTATTACCAAAATGGACATATCAATAGTTATGTGTGGACTCGGATTCGTGGCACTGGCAGGTTTGGTTGTGCGCAATGGTATATTGCTGGTAGAGTTTGCCGATATGCTTATGAAGCAGGGCTCAAACGCACTTGATGCAGCCATAGAAGCAGGTAAGATTCGTATGACACCTGTACTTCTTACGGCTATTGCAGCCATACTCGGGCTTATACCGCTGGCAGTAGGTTTCAATATCGACTTTGTAACACTGTTCACCAATTTCAACCCGCATATTTTCTTCGGTGGCGATAGCGTTGCTTTCTGGGGCCCATTATCTTGGACAATGATATTTGGTTTGGGGTTTGCTACCTTCCTAACGCTTTTACTGGTACCCGTTATGTATTACGGATTAGATAAAGTACGCACATACAAATGGAGCAATGTTATGAAAGGAAGGATATTAAAAAATCCGTTCTCCTTCAAGGGTAGGATACGAAGAACTGAATACGTATTGTCTCTTATAATTATAATGGTAGCCAATGCCATTATAACGAAAGCGACTCAAGGTCAGTCTGTAATGGTTACTATGATATTAAAAAACATACTGGAAGGCCCCGTAGTGTGGTTTTTCCTGGCACAGGCAGCTAAAAGGTGTCATGATATTGGCAAGAATGGTTGGTGGCAATTAATTCCGATTTGGAGCTTGCTTTTAATTGACCAGGCAGGGGATGAAGGAACTAATGAGTATGGAGAAAGCCCCAAAGGCAAAAAAGCTATAGAAGAAGAGTCGCTCCAACTGGTATAAGGGCTAATTTTCTAACTTTGTAGAAAATACCTTCATGTCAACTGAAACGGGCTTACAGGTGCTGAATTATTGTGAAAGCCTGACCTCATATATACGCCGTAAAAGCCGCGTGGTAAACATTGGTGATGTGCCGTTAGGTGGAGATTATCCCATCCGTGTGCAATCGATGACCACTACTGATACACTTGATACAATTGGTACGGTTGAACAAGCTATACGCATGATTGATGCCGGTTGCGAATATGTGCGTATTACGGCGCCCAGCCTGAAAGAAGCTGAGAACCTTCTGAACATTAAAAACGAGTTACGCAAAAGAGGATATAAAACTCCTTTGGTAGCCGATATACATTTTACGCCCAATGCTGCTGAGGTGGCTGCACGTATTGTAGAAAAAGTGCGTGTAAACCCCGGTAACTATGCCGACAAGAAAAAATTCGAGCATATTGAGTATACTGACGAAACCTACAATACTGAATTAGAAAGAATAAAGCAGCGTTTTGTTCCACTGATAAAAATATGTAAAGAGCACGGCACTGCTATGCGTATTGGTGCTAACCATGGCTCGCTGAGCGACCGCATTATGAGCCGTTATGGCGATACCCCCTTGGGTATGGTTGAATCGGCATTGGAGTTTTTACGCATTTGTGAAGAACACGATTATAAAGAGATAGTGCTTTCTATGAAGTCAAGCAACCCATTGGTAATGGTGCAGGCGTATAGGTTGCTCATAGAGAAGATGAATGCTGAGGGTATGAATTATCCCCTGCACCTTGGTGTAACCGAAGCCGGAGAAGGAGAAGACGGAAGAATAAAATCTGCTGCAGGTATTGGTACATTATTAGAAGATGGTATTGGAGATACAATTCGTGTATCGCTTACCGAAGACCCTGAATTTGAAATACCGGTGGCAAAAATGCTGGTGGGCCGATATAACGGCAGAGCCAAGCATGCACCTATTCCTCCTGTTAAAGAACTGCCTTATTCTCCAACCCAATATACAAGAAGGGAGACAAGAGAAACCGATAACATTGGTGGTAAAAATCACCCAAGGGTTATTGCCGACCTAAGTGGTAGAGAAGCTATTACACAAGCATCGTTATTTGGCATAGGGCATAACTATAATGCCAATTCAGGTGTTTGGAAAAGAACTGACCAGGGAGCAGATTATATTTACACGGGCAGTCAGCCTATTTCCTTCGCTCTGCCTGATACGTTGAAAGCAATTTATGATGCGGAGGTGTGGAAGAAGGCAAAACAAGCTCATTCTTATCCTTTCTTCAGTAGTGTGGATGAATATGCTGCATCGAATGAAAAA
Source organism: Bacteroidota bacterium (assembly GCA_013285805.1). GTDB lineage: Bacteria > Bacteroidota > Bacteroidia > JABEUT01 > JABEUT01 > JABEUT01. The sequence continues at coordinate 41,424 of JABDGY010000003.1, forward strand.
TCGGGTGAGTTGAATTTTGTAAGCCTTAAAATAGGTGACATTGCAAACAGTGCTTTTGATAAACTGAACAATGACAAAACATTGATTTGGGTTGCGGAGACAAACAACCTGCATGCCATGGCAGAAGAAAGAAGAATTTTCATTGAACTTCTTTCAAAAAAATATGATACCCCGGTTATTATTAAAAGAGAGTATTCTACTTCGTCAGAAGATGAGGTGAGGCTTTATTCTGCTACCGATGCTGGCGCTTTGCTGATTGACGGAGTTGGAGAAGGTATATGGCTGAAAGCTACTATACCGGCCAAAAGCCTGAACAGTATTGCATTTGGCATATTACAAGCGACACGCACACGTATATCAAAAACAGAATATATTTCATGCCCATCGTGCGGCAGAACGTTATTTAATTTACAACAGGTAACGGCACAAATACACCAGCGCACATCGCATTTAGTGGGAGTCAAGATTGGCATTATGGGTTGCGTAGTAAATGGTCCCGGTGAAATGGCTGATGCGGATTATGGTTATGTAGGAACGGGAGTAGGTAAAATAACATTATATAAAGGCAAGGAAGTTGTGCAGCGTAATATTGCCTCGGAACAGGCGGTTGACGCGCTTATTGCTCTTATTAAAGAAAACGGCGACTGGGTAGAGAAACCATCGGAAAGCTAACTTTTTACGGGTGAATAGTTATTCAAAAAAGTATTTCAGCAACCTTGATGCAACACGGTTTCTGTCGTGCCTAACCGTATTCCTTCACCATACTATACTTAAAAGTAACGACGGTTCATCGGGCAGTCTTTACAAGTATTATGACACCAACCTTAGCCGCGAGTTTGTAATAGGGCTCGATTATTATGTTGTGCTCTCAGGCTTTCTCATTAGCTGGGTAATACTGGAGGAATATAAGTTCACATCAAAATTCAATTTAGGCAATTACTATGTAAGGCGCATACTACGCACATGGCCGCTTTACTTTTTACTTATAGGATTAGGCTACGGATTAATATGGTTTGCAAGGCAAAAAGGGTTTACGGTTCATGATATGCCTCCGCCTCAATACTTATTCACCTTCACCCTTAATTTCTACATTTTAAAATATGGCATGGCATTTTTGTTCTTCATTGCCTTTTTGTGGAGCATTTGTGTGGAGGAGCAGTTTTATGCCCTCTGGGGTATATTGCTGAAATGGGGAAGAAAATATTTTTCATTGTTGTGCGTCTTGCTTATTGCAGTTTCGCTCGTCTTCCGTATGATGAACAGGGATGTGCCGGGTGGGTTATTTTTCAATTCACTTAATTGGGCATCGAACTTTGCCATTGGCGGGCTTATGGCCGAATTCTGTATGAAGGGAGGCAAGTGGTTTGAGAAACTGAAACAAACTCCGAAAGTGGCAATAGCATGTGTATATGCGCTCTTTATTCTTAATGTTATTTTTTACCCGGAAATATATTCAACTCCTCTTATGGAAGTTTTCGAAAGACTAATGATAACATTGTTTTTTGCATTTATGATATTCGAACAGAGTTTTTGCAATAAGCATCTATTTGAGCTGGGTAAGTCGAAAACAATGAGTTATATGGGCAAAATAGCTTACGGCCTTTTCTGTTTCCATGGCCCTGTAACACTGCTGTTTGAGAAGGTTACAGAACGAACAGGGTGGATGAATAATAATATAACTGTGTTTATCATCAATCCCCTTATTATTTTTGCAGTCACCTTAGGTATATCGGCTATCAGTTATAAATATCTTGAAAAGCCAATTATGGCACTCAGGTATAAATTAAAAGCGGCATGAATGCTATAAAAAGAAATATTCCCAATGCAATAACGGCCCTGAACCTGCTTTTTGGTTGCATTGCTATAGTGTTCATATTCCAGAACAGGTTGGCAGAGGCATCGTGGATGGTAATATTTGCCGCTGTGGCCGATTTCTTCGACGGGCTTGTGGCAAGGCTACTTAACGTGAGCTCGCCTATAGGTAAAGAATTAGATTCATTGTGTGATGTGGTATCATTTGGTGTAGCGCCGGGAATGATGATATATCAGTTAATTAATGATGCACCCTATAGCTGGATTGGTTTGCTCGTACCCATATTCGGTGCTATACGCCTCGCCCGTTTTAATATAGATACCCGTCAGACTACCTATTTCATTGGCTTACCTATTCCCGCAAATGCATTACTGATTGCCTCTTTCCCGCTCATTATAGAAAACAATAATGCTTTCGGCAGCCTCTACTATTCTAACATACATTTTGTGTGTTGGTTCTTTTCCATACTGGCAATAGTTTGCTCAGTGCTTATGGTCTCTACCATTAAATTGTTCTCCATGAAGGTGAAGAATATGTCGTGGACTGCAAATAAGGTACGCTACATGCTTCTTATACTTTCCCTGGCCTCTATTATTGGTTTAGGTTATGCAGGCGTGCCTATTATAATTGCTCTCTACATTCTTCTTTCACTTTTTGCCAAACCTGATAAAGAAGCGCATGAGTAAAAAAGTGTGTTTTATAATTAATCCTGTTTCAGGAACGGGAAGCTGGAAGGGAATAGAGGAAAACATTGAAAAATACCTTGACCCCTCTTTCAGCAGGGTTGTGTTCTTCACAGAATATGCGGGCCATGCTATTGAACTTGCCAACGATGCTTCTAAAACCTGCGATGTGGTTGTTGCTGTTGGTGGCGATGGTATGATGAACGAAGTGGCGCGTGGGATAATAGGTACTAAAGCAGCACTGGCTATTGTACCAGCCGGTTCAGGTAATGCACTGGCAAGGCACCTGGAAATTCCTTTAACACACAAGGGAGCGATAGAATGCATTAACAAAATGAACACCCGTGTTATAGATACCGCAACTATGAACGATGAGGATTTCTTTGCGGTATGCGGTACGGGTTATGATGCAGAAGTAGCTAACAAATTTGCAGAAAGCTCCAAACGTGGCTTTCTCACTTACGTAACCCTTGCCATGAAAAATTACTTTTCTTACAAGCCTGCTACATATGATATTATAATAGATGGCAATGCTATGCAGAAAAAAGCATTTCTTATAAGCATTGCAAACGGCAGCCAATATGGCAACAATGCCCATATAGCGCCTAAGGCATCAACCCGCGATGGTATGCTCGATGTTTGCATATTAAAACCATTTCCGCTTATAGTTGCGCCTATACTTGCCTTAAGGCTATTTGGCTGGTCGCTCGATAATTCACCTTATATGGATGTAGTGCGTGGGCGAAGCATACATATACGTAATGCTGACAGGCACACTCCTTTGTGTGTACACTATGATGGTGAGCCCGCAGGAACTACAGATGAGATTAGGGTTGAGGTTGCACCAAGGACTTTAACCGTTGTTGCGCCGGAGAAGAAACAGAAAACTCATTTGTAGTTTATCTTCATTACTTCTTCTAACGTTCGCCCCTTCTTATCAAACAATAAAGTCAGGTTAGTTTTAAACGGAGGTTGGGCAATTTCCATCTCCCAACCCCTTTTAATTTGAGGAAAAGCCTCCGACATTTTTACGAGAAATTGATACCATCCCTTTGTACCTTCGTTAATGCCAAAACTGAAAGTATTCAGATAAAACACGTCAAGGCAAATACAATCTGTGGTCATTCTGTCTCTCTTATACGCAATTATGGTTTCAATATCCAACCATTTCACTATACATGCACCATCCTTAAAGTTTGCAGTAACCCCATCTTCTTGATATGTAAAAATTCCGGTATCATTGAATCTTACATCAAAAGGCAAATTCTCATATTCTTCTATTTCCTTTAACTTAATATATCGTGAAGAGCTTAGCAGGGAAATAAGAACTCCTATTGCAAGGAGGCCAATCGACCAGGCAAAAAACCATATTTGTAGCTTGAAAAAACAAATTGCAAGTAAGAAAAAAAGAATAGCCACAGCGATACTCTTGACTCTACGTTTACGTATCAGTACTTTTTTCTTGCCTTCCTCCATGCAAGGGCGTTATTTACAAAATCAAAAATAACTCAGGTTAGGCCTCATCCATCTTTCTATATCCTCAACACTCATGCCCTTACGTTTGGCATAGTCTTCTATCTGTTCTTTGTTAATCTTGCCCAATGCAAAGTAATGTGATTGCGGATGTGCAAAATATAAACCACTTACGGCCGCTGTAGGATACATAGCCATGCTGTCGGTTAGTTGTATTCCGGTGTTCTTCTCTACTTCCAATAAATTAAAGTGGAGAATCTTTTCAGTATGATCGGGCGATGCAGGATAGCCCGGTGCCGGGCGAATGCCTACATATTCTTCTTTTATCAATTGTTCGTTGCTCAGCTTTTCATCTGCCATATAACCCCAAATCTCCTTACGTACTTTTTCATGCAACAGTTCTGCAAAAGCTTCAGCGAGCCTGTCGGCGATAGCCTTTATCATTATGCTGCTATAATCGTCGTGCTCGCCTTCAAATTTCTTAATCCACTTTTCAATACCTATACCAGCGGTAACTGCAAAGCCTCCTATATAATCTTCCCTACCGGAATCTTTAGGTGCAATAAAATCTGCTAAGGCAACATTATTCTGTCCTTCAGCTTTTTTAGTTTGCTGGCGCAGTGAATGCAATACTGTTTTTACCTGTTTGCGGGTATCATCAGTATAAACTTCAATATCATCCTCATTAACTGTGTTTGCAGGATAAAAACCAATTACCCCTTTTGCAGTGAGCCATCTTTCAGCAATAATCTTCGAGAGCATCTTCTGTGCATCATCAAACAGCTTTTTTGCTTCAACGCCACGTTCTGGGTCGCTGAATATTTTCGGGTAGCTTCCCTTCATCTCCCATGCATGGAAGAATGGGGTCCAGTCAACGTATGTTGCTATTTCAGCTAACGGATAATCTGAAAACACTTTGTTGCCAATAGTAGTTGGTTTCTTTATGGGAACAGTTTTCCAATCGCTTTTAAATTTATTGGCACGGGCTTCAGCCAATCTTATAAACTTATCCTGCGCTTGTTTATTAAAATGCTGTTTGCGCAGTCCCTCATATTCCAGGTTAATCTTATCCACATATACCTGCTTGGCTTCTGACAAAAGGCTGCTGGCCACATTCACTGCTCGCGATGCGTCGTTTACATATACAACAGGTTCGTTGTATTCAGGCGATATTTTCACAGCCGTGTGTATCTTGGATGTAGTTGCGCCGCCAATCAGCAAAGGAATGTTAAGGTTTTGCCTTTTCATTTCTTTAGCAATATGCACCATTTCATCCAGCGATGGAGTAATAAGACCACTTATACCTATGATGTCAACATTTTCCTTTATTGCAGCCTCCAGTATCTTCTCACAAGGCACCATCACACCAAGATCAATGACTTTATAATTGTTGCAACCCAGCACAACGCCCACAATATTTTTTCCAATATCGTGTACATCGCCTTTAACAGTTGCCATTAATATTTTACCAACCGCCTTTGCCCTTTCCGATTTCTCAGCCTCCATGAACGGAGTTAAATATGCCACCGATTTTTTCATTACACGGGCGCTCTTCACCACCTGCGGCAGAAACATTTTACCTGAGCCGAATAAATCACCTACTATGCTCATGCCCGCCATCAACGGGCCTTCAATCACTTCCAGTGCACGTTTATATTTCTTACGTACCTCTTCCGTGTCTTCATCAATATAATCGGTAATACCTTTTACGAGTGCATGTGATAAACGCTCTTCCACCGGCAACTTTCTCCATTCCTCATCTTTTTCTACTTTCTTTCCGGCACTTTTTACAGTCTCCGCATAGGTCAATAGTTTCTCGGTTGCATCATCCTTACGGTTGAGCAATACATCTTCTACCAGTACAAGCAAATCTTTCGGTATCTCGTCATAAATCTGCAACATACCTGGGTTTACAATACCCATATCCATGCCGGCTTTCACAGCATGATAAAGAAAAGCAGAGTGTATAGCTTCCCTAACGGTATCGTTACCACGGAAAGAGAATGACACATTACTTACTCCACCGCTTACTTTTGCATAGGGTAGATTTTTCTTTATCCATGCTGTAGCTTCAAAAAAGTCGAGTGCATTACGTTTATGCTCGTCCATACCTGTAGCCACAGGGAATATGTTCGGGTCGAAAATAATATCCTGCGGAGCGAAGCCAACTTCTTTGGTAAGTATATCGTAACCCCTTTTGCATATTTCAATTCTGCGTGCCAGTGTATCTGCCTGTCCTTTTTCATCGAACGCCATCACCACTGTTGCAGCACCATATTTCTTAATCAGTCTTGCATGTTTCTTAAATACCTCTTCACCTTCTTTAAGGCTTATGGAGTTCACAATACCTTTCCCCTGCAGGCATTTTAATCCCGCCTCAATTACTTCCCATTTCGATGAATCGACCATTATGGGCAACCGTGCAATATCGGGTTCCGCGGCAACAAGGTTTAAATACTTAACCATGGCAGCTTTAGAATCTATCATGGCCTCGTCCATGTTAATATCAATCACCTGCGCACCACCTTCCACCTGGTCGCGGGCAATGGCAAGGGCGCCTTCATAATCACCCGAAGTAATGTGGCGCGAGAATTTTTTTGAACCTGTAATATTGGTACGCTCACCGATGTTCATGAAGTTACTGCCCGGAAATAACGTAACAGCTTCCAGTCCACTTAAATGGAAAAGCGTGTCAGCTTCCAGTTTTTTGTGCGGCGTGGCTTTAGCAGCAGCGTTGGCAATTGCCTTAATGTGGTCTGGCGTAGTTCCGCAACAACCACCAATAATATTCACGAAACCGTTTTTCAGAAAATCGGTAACAAGAGTACACATGGTTTCCGGTGTCTCATCGTATTCACCGAACTGGTTAGGCAAACCTGCATTGGGATAGCAGCTTATGTAATATGGCGCTTTGGTAGCCATTTCTTCCAGGTATGGCCTCATTTCTTTTGCGCCCAGTGCACAGTTCAATCCAATACTCAACAGGTTTTCATGTCGCACCGAAGTTAAAAACGCCTCTACAGTTTGGCCCGATAATGTTCTGCCGCTGGCATCGGTAATTGTAACCGAAACCATTATAGGCAAACGCTTGCCCGATTTCTCGAAATAGGTTTCAATAGCAAATAATGCAGCTTTAGCATTTAAGCTATCGAATATAGTTTCAACTAAAAGTAAATCTGCCCCGCCGTCAACTAAGCCTTTAATTTGTTCAGTATATGCGTTGGCCACATCATCGAATGTAACCGCCCTGTATCCCGGGTCATTCACATCGGGCGATAATGATGCAGTTTTGTTCGTCGGGCCCAATGCCCCTGCAACAAATCGTGGTTTAGCGGGATTCTTTTTAGAATATTCCGTTGCAATCTTCTTCGCAATCTTAGCCGATTCTAAATTCAACTCGTAGGTTAAACTCTCCATGTGGTAATCGGCCAGCGAAAGCGGGTTAGCATTGAACGTATTAGTTTCAATAATATCGGCTCCTGCTTCTAAATATGCAGCATGAATCTCTTCTATCATCTTTGGCTTGGTGATAGAAAATAAATCATTATTCCCTTTAACGGAGTATTTATAATCTTTAAAACGCTCCCCGCGATAATCTTCTTCAGTCGGCTTATACCGCTGAATCATGGTGCCCATGGCACCATCTATCACAAGTATGCGTTTTTCCAGTTCCTTTTCTATATTAAAGTCGTTAGTCATAAGTCGTTAGTTTTTTAAATAACCAAGTTTTTCTCTTACCCTACTTAAAGTAGCTTTTGCAACTATTCTCGCCTTATCCTCGCCTATTTTCAATTGCTTATCTAATTCAGCTTTGTTGTTCATGTAATGGGTATACAACTCGCGTTCTTTTTTATATTTCTCAAGTATCAGAACATACAACGCTTCTTTAGCCGTGCCATAGCCCATTCCACCTTTCAAATAATTCTGGCGCATCTCCTCAATCTTATCTTTATCAGCTAACAAGCTATATAGCTTAAACACATTACAGGTATTCGGGTCTTTTGGCTCTTCCACTGTTTTGGCGTCAGTAACAATCCTCATCACATTTTTACGCAGTTCTTTATCAGGCAAAAATATGTTGATGGTATTATTATACGACTTACTCATCTTCTGCCCATCGGTGCCGGGAATTATCATAACACCTTCATTAATCAAGGCTTCGGGAACAACAAAAGTCTCTCCGCAAATACGGTTAAATGCGCTTGCAATATCGCGCGTAATTTCAAGATGTTGTTGCTGGTCCTTACCTACCGGAACATAATGGGCATCGTACATAATAATATCGGCCGCCATAAGCACCGGGTAAATAAACACTCCTGCATTCACTTCTGCTAACCGGTCCAATTTATCCTTGAATGAATGAGCATTAGCCAGCATAGGGTAAGGCGTAAAGCAATTTAAATACCATGTAAGCTCAGCCACTTCTGGTACATCGCTCTGGCGGTAAAAAGCAGTTTTGTTAGGGTCAAGGCCACAGGCAAGCCATGCTGCAGCAACAGCATAGGTATTCTCTTTCATAACATTCGCGTCTTTAATAGCGGTAAGCGAATGCATGTCGGCTATAAAAAGGAATGAATCATTCTTAGGGTCGTTCGACATCTCTATTGCCGGTTTAATGGCGCCCAATATATTACCAAGGTGAGGTATACCTGTGCTTTGTATGCCTGTCAGTACTCTTGCCATAATGTTGTTATGCTATATAATAAAGATTGCAAAAATAGTTAATTCCTAGGGTATTAGCCCTTTGTGCTTACTATAGCTTCTGTAAATAAAAGAAGTTGATTATTGCCTCTCTCTGCGCAAGCTTCAGCGAGAAGCTATGAACATTCGCCACCTTTGGGCTGCAACACGCATATAATACTTAATATGGTCGCGAAGGAAATAAACGGCAACGGCTGTAAAAACAAGGTATGTAATAGTAAGGAGATATAGTATGCCCGAATTAATAACACTTCCTATTCCACCACCTGCATTGGCATTTGATTGAACACCCGCAGAGCAGACAGAGCACTGGGCCACTGTAAACAGCGGAAGTACAAAAACACTCAGCAAAGCAATTATCCTTTTCAGGTTTTTCATGCTGCAAATATAGTAAAAGGGCAATAATTACAGCTATTTTATGTATTACTTGGGCGTTCCTCTTCGGGTCGGGCTTTACGCTTCAAGTCCTCGCTTCACTGTGGGCTTTCCGCTACAACCCCGAAGGACTCATGATTTCGATAATAAATAGACGCGCCACGAATAATCCCTAACGCAATACCCAAAATGCCAATTATTGTTGATAAATTGCAATTAACTATTGAATGGTAATCGGTAGTTTTGCATCCCATGAAACGCTACCTGTTACTGCTTCTGCCTATTATGTTAATATTGGGATGCAACCACCCTGTTCCATCAAAATATAAGGGTTATTCAACCAAAAACGGGGTTGACTATTTTAAGTACAGCGATATGGGTACAAACCATAAGCAAGCCCAGCGAGGTGATGTGGTGGAAACAGTTATCAGCTATACTAAAATGAACGACTCCCTTTTCTGGGATTCGCATGATATCGGTTTCCCATTCTCCATAAACCTGCCATACGATACCATGTACGCCCAGGGTAGTTATCAGTCACTTATTTTACAGGCTAATGAGGGCGACAGTATTAACTTTATAGTCCCCGCTGAAGATGTATTTAAAAGGATTCTTCACCTATCAACCTTACCTTTTTTCCTTCATAAAGGTGATATGATGAAGGTTAACACCCGTATTGTAGCTATAATGGACCCCATACAATTTGAAGCCAGGCAGAAAGTAATAAATTCATACAGGAAGGATATGGATATGCAGGAGCAAATTACTCTGCTTCAATATGTTACAACTAACCATGTACCCGATAGCTCCAAAAGAGATAATATTTACTTTGTACCCGAAAACCCGGGAACGGGTGCTAAAGTGGAGATGGGCAGCAGGGTAAATGTAGCTTATAATGGTTATTTTCTCAATGGCCGTTTATTCGATTCAGTTTCAGTAAGTAACCCACTACAATTCAGGTTTGGCGATACCGCGCAGGTAATAAAAGGCCTTGAAATTGGCATTAAAAAAATGCGTGAGGGCGAGAAAGCAAAAATAATTATACCTTCGCAACTCGCCTTTGGAGATAACGGGTCCTCCACAGGAGTGGTTCCTCCCTATACTTCGGTAATTTACGAGGTAACCATGCTGAAAGTAAGCGATCCGGGAAAATAAAATTAAATATGAAATATAACATTTTGAAATCAGGCTTCTGCATAATGGCAGCAGCAGCATTATTGTCAGGTTGTAAAGGCGGGTCCGGAAGTTTTGATACTGACAAGGATTCGGGGATACAATACCGCTTTGTTAAACAAACAAACGGTGCCAACAAACCTGCAATGGGCGATATTGTGAACGTTGCTATGGTTTGTAAAACCGATAAAGACTCTGTTTTATTTAACTCGGCTAAAAAAGGCGGTGATTCATTGGGAACGTTTAAAATTCCTATGCGTAAAAATTTCAACGGTTGCGTTGAACAGGGTTTTGCCATGATGAGCGTTGGCGATAGCGCTGAATTTAAAGTTAGCGCCGATTCACTTTATTTAAAAGAGTTCCATGCACCAAAACTGCCCCCGTTCATACGCCCCGGAAGCATGGTTACTTTTCAGATAAGGCTTGTAAAATTCGAAACACAAAAACAAGCGCAGGATGACCAGCAACAGGCCATGATGAAACGTATGCAGGAAGCCCAGCAACGTAAAATGCAGGAACCTGAAATGATTGCAAAATACCTTAGTGATAATAAAATAACTGCCAAGCCAACCGAAGACAGCCTCTTCTTTATTGCGCGCGAGGGTAAAGGCGGAGTAATGATAAAAGAAGGTGATTCGGTATATGCAACATACAAAGGCATGCTGCTTGATAATACCGTATTCGACCAATCTGATCATGGCCCGGGCCATAACACATTTGGCTTTGTATATAGCAAGAACATGCAGCTGATAAAAGGATGGATTGAAGCCCTAGGCACTATGCACCAGGGAGAAAAAGCAAGGATATTATTGCCTTCTGCATTGGCTTACGGCCCACGCGGACAAGGACAAATGATTCCTCCGTATACACCTTTAGTGTTCGACCTTGAAATAATTAAAGTAAAATCTAACAAGTAATTTCCAGGGAGCCCCGGTTATAATAGCCGGGGTTCTTTATTTTCATTAATCCCCTTTTATAATGATACGCAAACTCAGCCTCATTTTTATTTTGCTGGCATTTATTACCTTGGGCAATACATTGGTTGCACAAACAAAAACCACCGCAAAAGTACCCGCCAAAGTTTCTTTCACAACGGACCCTGCAACCGGTGTTCAGTACCATTTTTATAAGCACGATAAAAAAGGTGTACACCCTGCCATGGATGATTTTGTCAATATAATTATGGTGTTTGAAACCGAGGGCGATTCTGTAATATTCAATTCGAAGAAAAAAGGCGGCGATTCACTTGGAAGCATACAGCTTAATTTGAAAAAAACCTTTTCTGGTTGCCTGGAGCAAGGCATTTCTATGATGGCAAAAGGTGATAGCGCTGAATTCAGGATAAGCACTGATTCAATATTCTTAAAGGGATTTCACTACAAGACAGTACCTCCTTCATTGGCGTCATATAAATTTTTAGTATTTCATATAAAACTTTTAAAAAGCATGACCCGACCGGAGATGATGGCGCAAGTAAGTAAAGCTGTACAGGAAAAAAAGGATAAAGAACGCGGGTTAATTGCAAAATACTTTAAGGACAGCAATATAACCGTAACACCTACTGCCGATAGCATGTTTGTAATTAAGCACACTGTCACTACCGGTACTCCGGTACAGGAAGGCGATTCAGTATATGTATCTTATAGCGGCAGGTTACTCAATGGCACTGTATTTGATGCTTCAGCTAAACATGGTCCGCGCGAAGGAATGCCTATTGTAAATGGACAACCGGCTTTACCTGCAGTATACAATAAAAACATGCCTTTAATTAAAGGATGGGTTATAATGCTTGGCACTATGCGTGAGGGAGAATCAGCCACTATACTTCTGCCTTCAGCGCTGGCTTATGGTGAAAGAGGGGCAAGTGCACAAATAGGGCCATTTACCCCGCTGCTTTTTGACCTGCAAGTACTGAAGGTAGTAAAGCCTACTAAATAATTTGAACATGGACAGGACAAAAGAACTGGCTGTAATAGCTAAATACGTAGCCGATAATAAAGTAACTGCAAAACCCAACGCAGACAGTTTATATATATTGAGCGGTACTGCCGGTAATGGTAAGGCCATTGCCAACGGCAATGATGTAGAGGTAAAATATAAGGGTATGTTCCTCGATGGGAAGGTATTCGATGCTTCTGCCAACCATGGGGGCAAAGGTACATTCAGTTTTGTTTACAGCCCCGATGTTCCGCTTATTCAGGGATGGATAGATGTGATTGGCAAAATGCAGGAAGGTGAAAAAGTAAGCGTTCTTATACCATCTTGGCTGGCTTATGGCAGCCACGGAGCCGGAGGGTTAATTCCGCCGCATACGCCTTTGCTGTTCGATATTGAAGTGGTGAAGGTATCGTAAAAAAAGGGTAAGCTACTTACATCGCGCCGCTCAACCGCAGTGCCCTTGCTTCCTTCCGAACCTGGGGGAGTTGTGCAGGAGCTGGCCGTATAAGGCTTACCCGCCGCAAATGTATTATTATTTCTTCTTTACAACTACTTCAGCAAGCATTGATTGCTGAAATTCTTTGGCATAACGCAGAATTACGGATGGAGAAAAGGCCTTTTCTTCGCTAACTCTGCCTACTACCGGGCAATGAGAAAATGATTCTATTGCCTTTTCTGACTGCTCATTAGGGTTTCCGCTATACACTATACCTATTACTTTTATTCCCTTTTGCTTTAATGCCTGCAGCGACAATAGTGTATGATTAATACTACCTAAGTAATGGCGCACTACTAATACAACAACTGCATTAAAATGTTGTACAAGGTCAATCATAAGTTCTTTATCATTCAATGGAACCATCAGTCCGCCAGCGCCCTCAATTACAAGCATATTTTTTGTAGAAGGCGCCTTTAAATTTCTCATTTGTATAATGATGCCTTCTTCCGCGGCTGCGGCATGGGGTGAAGCAGGTAATTTCAAAGAATATGCTTCCGGATGTATTACCGAATCTTTATTTGTCAGCAGGCTCCTTACTGTTTCAGAATCCGTGCCTTCACCTGAGCCAGTTTGCACAGGTTTCCAGTAATCGGCATGCAAAGCCTCGGTTATAATAGCTGAAACTATTGTTTTGCCAACTCCGGTGCCAATACCTGTAACAAACATCCTTTGCATAACTACTCGCTTATTATATTGAACAACTGGTCTATTTCCTCAGTTGTATTATATGCATGCAAGCAAATCCGAATCCTTTCTTTTCCCTTAGGTACAGTAGGGCTCATAATTGGGCGCACATCCATATCATTCTCCTGAATTTTTTTACACAATTCCCTTACTTCATCATTGCCGGGAACTATCATACTTTGAATTGCAGATGGGCTATCGAGCCATTTTTTATTACCCTTTATCTCTCTTCGGAAATACGAAATATTATCTGATAGTTTGTTTTGAAGGGGTACGCTTTTTTCCAGCAGCTTGTGGGCACATTCTATACTGATAAGGCTGTGCAAAGGAAGGGCCGTGGTGTAGATAAATGAGCGTGCATAATTAACCAGGTATTCTTTTAGGGTGACTGAGCCGAGTACTACTGCCCCGTGACTACCTAACGCTTTACCAAAGGTGTGTACTCTTGCAAATACATCACTTTCCAGTTTTTGCTGTTGTACAAGGCCCTTTCCAAATACCCCGGTGGCATGGGCCTCATCAACAATCAAATTTGCATGGTGTTTCTTACACAAGCCGGAAATTTCCTTTAGTGGTGCCCAATCGCCATCCATAGAATAGACAGATTCTACCGCCACAAAAATATTTCCCTTCGAATGATTCAGCCTTTCTTCCAGGTGAATCATGTCATTATGCCTGAAGGGAAAGCTGTCAGCACGTGATAGCCTTATGCCGTCATGAATAGATGCATGAACCAATTCATCATACACTATTATATCGCCTTGTTTTGCAATACTTGAAAACAATCCCACATTGGCATCGTACCCCGAATTAAAAAGCAATGCAGCAGGCGCATTATAAAACCCCGAAAGAAATAATTCCAGCTCTTCTGCTTCTGCTGAGTTACCCGATAATAGCCTTGAACCTCCGGACCCAATACGCTTTGCACTCGCGGCTATTTTTTCCTCAATCATCGCATACAACTCAGCAGACCTTGCAAAGCCAAGGTAGTCGTTGGAAGTAAAATCGATTCGCTTATTCCACAGAGATAGTTTCCGCAAAGCGCCCTGGCTCTCTCTTTTCAGTAATATATTGGAAATGGTTTTGTCAGCAGGGAACATAAATGCGTTTGCCGCAAATTTCATCAGAATTTCGATACGTCGGCACGTATGCCGAATTGAAGCACAAAAGCAAAGATATTATGCACTATTGTGGCAGGGCTTTCATTAAGGTTATTGTGAAAGTATTTATATTCAATTTCAGGGTAAATAAATATACGTGTATAGTCTACAACTTCATAATCGAACAGAAATCCTGCATTAATCAGGTATGTTTTTGCAACCTGGTCATCGCCAAAGAAATTAAGGTGCTTTACACCGTCATATCCATAAAACCCCATATTACCCATAAAATCGAGTTCGTAGGGTTTGCCCTTGCAAAAGTTAAATGGTACCTGGATCATACCATAAATTTCATTGAACCAGAAATTTTCAGTAAACAGTACATAACTGTTCGGAATATTTGAACCAACACTATCCACTGAAAGTATAGATAGCTTATCCATTGAAAATTTCTCGAAACAAATACCCATCCCGAGCCTTACATTTCCAACCGGGGCGCATACAGAGAAATTATAGCTAAACAAAGGGTTGCTAGCCTGTATTTTCAAATCGCCGGACCTAAGTACACTACCATCAATGTTATATAGAGCGGCATCGTTAAAGTGAGAAAACCACCTTGCGGAACCTACACCATAACTAAGGGAAACATAGTATTTTTTATCCTTTTTCTGGTTGGTATAATACCCCTGCGCAAATACACTACCGGCGTATGTTACAAGCAAAGTAAATAAAACTAAACGCAGTAGGCTTCTTTTCATCAGTTACGCTAAAAATCAATATGAAGGTGCAATTTAAGAAAAAAACGATAGCTTTTTCCTGTCAGAAACTAATCTTAACATTGGCAGCATTAATAACTGCTTTAATAGTATAGAAATCAAGGGGAAAGCCCAGCACTGAGAGCGTGAACTCTTTAAAATTGGCTGATTAAAAATAGCTATAGCAGTGCTCGTGGGTTGAATGTATCCTGAACGACAGGATTATTCCAGCGAAAGAGTACCAGTCCTTTTTGCCATCACCACGTTCTTCGCCAACATCCGAAGCTTTATCGGGGTTGGTACTTTTATCTGCCATTACAACAGCCAGTGGCCCGCTTACGCCGTCAGCAGCGGCAAGTACAGTCGGGCTGACATAAGTTTTACTTACATCGTCTATATAGCCCGTAAATGTCTTACGCATACCCCATTCAATGGTAATGCATATTGTTTTGGAGAAATTAGTCTTTATACCTGCTCCGAAAGGAATGCAGGGTTGTAATAGGTGATAAGGGTGTGCTGAATTTGCGGAAGTACCCTGACCTTCAGTTCTTAACGGTTGTAATTCAACCCATTGATTACCATCAAGACCTTGTGGGTCCATTTTAAAAATACCGAAGCCTGCAAAAATAAATGGAGTAAACGGGTGTTTGGGGTTACCTAATTCGTACTCAAGAAAATTGAATTCAGCCTGAACTGAGAATTCATCTATAGGTGATTTAAAATCAAGGTTTCTTTCGCGTTGTGAAGCAGAAGGCGATTGGGAATCGTCGGCAGTTACTGTCCCAAAAAAAGCGTTACCTCTTACTGCAAGGCGGTTATTTATATTATATCTTAAAGCAAGGCCGCCTGCAACCCTGGTAAACTGGTTAAAGAACCCATTGGGGTTTAATTCACCAAGGTAAAATGAACAACCAAGAAAAGCACCTAACTCCAGGTTTTTCTGGGCACGAATTTCCGAAGTGAATAATAGAGTACCTAATAAAAATGCCAATACCTTCTTCATGCGTTCTTTACACCGTATAAATAAATATTCTGTCTAATAATATTACAAACATATACATATTACATTAATTTTCAAATTATCTGACTGTTAAATATGGCAGATATTTATTAACACTCATTCTGTTAATATATGTTAACCAATTCATCTATCGCAACTTTCCGCATTACATTTGATTTTCGGCACTCAACTATTAACTCTTTCCAAAATGAAAGCAAAGAAATTACTGCAGGTCTTTACCTTACTACTATTCGTTTTTTTTCTCAGCAGTTTTATAGCTTATAAAACGGGGAAACTCAACGGTTATTTTACCGGTAACGATAATATTTCCAGCCAGATAATCAGGGCGGAACTGCAAAGTGCGGCAAATCCCTCTGTTGTGGATTCCCCTATACATAATTCGAGTAAGGCTCCTAAAGCTGACACTGTTAAAATAAGCCCTGCTATGTTGTCCACTTCCAAATCAATGGTGCTGATAGACCAAAAGGTTCCGGTAACCCAAGATGTGAAATTTACTGTAAAAGATACCCCAAAATATCTTAAAGACACTATTGTGCATCTTCCCAAACACTAACCAAACAGGGCATGGATTACTATAAAATACTAGAAGGTACAGGATTAAGCTTGCTTTTCCTGGCTCTGGTATTTATACCCATGGAGAAGGTGTTTCCGGCCAAAGCAAAACAGAAGACTTTCCGCCCTCATTGGTTCACCGACTTGTGTTATATGCTTGGCCAGTACTTCCTCTGGGGGTTCCTTGTTATATGGGCATTAAGCTACTTCAGTTTCTGGTTAGATGATATTGTTCCCCAGGCTTTCAGGCACAAAATACAGTCGCAGGCAATTTGGCTTCAGGCCATTGAAGTACTTGTATTGAGCGATTTCATTATATACTGGGGCCACAGGTTGCAGCATAATGTTGGTTTCTTATGGCGCTTTCATAAGGTGCACCATAGCGCCGAACACCTCGACTGGTTGGCCGCATACCGTGAACATCCTCTCGATTCAATATACACCATAGGGCTGATTAACCTACCTGCCTTTATTTTAGGCTTCCCGCTTGAAACTATAGCAGGCATAATTGCTTTCAGGGGGATATGGGCCATTTACATACATTCTAACGTAAGGCTACCACTTAAGCCTATACGCTGGCTCATTGGTTCGCCCGAGCTGCACCACTGGCACCACGATGTGCAGCGCGACAGGGGCAACTATGCCAATATTTCTCCGCTAATGGATATTATTTTCGGTACCTATGTTTGCCCCGACCATGAGCCTGAAGCTTTTGGCATAAAGGAGGTATTTCCTAAAAGCTATGTTAAGCAATTGCTGCACCCTATTTTACCCAAAAAATTGGGGGAAAAACTTATAAAACCCACTCCTCCCGCACAGTAGGAAAACATGTAAATGATGGGTAGCAATGGGTAGCAGTTCTGGCTTGTTATTTTTAATTAACGTATTGATATTCAGCAATATTTATGGGTATCACCCCTCAAAAAGTGCTACCCATGATTTGCTAAGAGTTTTAGCAAGGAGTGATACTACTAATCCAAATATTCAAAAGCATATATCACAGAAATACGTTCCCCTTTTAATAAATTTACAGTTTTTATCAAAATAGAAATAATCTACTTCATCTAGCACATAATGGGTCGCGTATCCTAATACAATATAAAAAGTATTTCCTGCAGAATCAGCACCCATCAATCCTTGTCTGGTAAATATAGAATAGGAAATCTTGGAAAAATATGATTTAATCTTTCGAGGTATTGCTTTTTTATCTATCGTATCTACACTTTTAAATTTGTAACAACATGAATCAAGCATTTGCTTGATCATTGGATCTTCCGCTATGGAAGTACTCTGCTTCTGTGCTGATGCTAAACAAGGGAAAAGAAATAATATGTATAGAATTTTTCTTATCATGTGGTAAATAACGATATGCAATATAGGAAAGAAACGGTGAAAGAGCAAAAGGCATAGGCTAAAGTTTAGGCCACTATGGTGGTTCCTTAGGTAATTTAAAGGTATTAATCTTAATTCTTAATACCTAATACTTGATACTAATTAAGAAATTTGTATATATTTGCATCCGAAATAGATAAAAGAACTGGTAGGAGGGGCTAAAAACGACCTCCTTTTTTGTTGTATAAAATGGACATTTTTGAACGTATAGAAGCGTTTTTCAGGGAACAGGAAAGTATGGGTTACTTCCTGGTTGAAATAAAGTCGTTGCCGGGCCAGCGTATACTTATTTATACCGATAGTATCAAAGGTATATCAATAGATGAATGCAGCGCCCTGCACCGCAAGCTTATTGAAAGCCTTGGCGAAGCGGCTGACGCTTATGAGATTACCGTTTCATCGCCCGGGCTTGATGAACCCTTTAAAGTAGCCGACCAGTATGTAAAGAGCATTGGCAAAACAGTTGACGTGCTTACTTACGGAGGGCAGAAATTTAACGGAACACTTACATCGTTCAGCCCTGAAAATATAAGTATTGAAGAACATAAAAAAGCAGAAACACTGGTACACACATTTGAATTGCAGGACATAAAATCGACCCGGTTATCCATATCTTTTAAAAATCATAAACAATGACAAAGACCCTTAAAAACGAGGTAGCGCAAAAAGAAGCTACGCACCTTAACATTATCGAGTCATTTTCTGAATTTAAGGAAATGAAAAACATTGATAAGGCCACCCTTATGAATGTGATAGAGGATGTATTTAAATCTATGCTCCGTAAACGTTACGAGACAGATGAAAACTTCGATATAATTGTTAACCCCGATAAGGGCGACGTGGAAATATACCGCAACCGTACTATAGTAGAAGACGGGCAGGTAGAAAACCCGAATACGCAGATTGCTTATTCTGATGCCATTAAAATTGAGCCTGACTTTGAAGTAGGCGAAGATGTATCGGAGCCGGTAAAATTCCTCGATTTCAGCCGCAGGGCCATTTTGGCCGTAAGGCAGAACCTCAGCTCGCGCATTTCTCAATTAGAGAAAGAATCGTTGTTCAAAAAATATAAAGAAAAAGAAGGCGATATAGTAAGCGGCGAAGTTTACCAGATTTGGAAAAAAGAAATCCTTATTATGGATGATGAAGGCAACGAACTTATCATGCCTCGCACAGAGCAGATTCCTTCTGACTTTTTCAAGAAGGGCGACACTATTCGTGCCGTTGTTTCTAAAGTTGATATGAACGGAACTACTCCGGTAATTACATTATCACGCACATCACCTCTTTTCCTTGAGCGTTTATTCGAAATGGAAGTTCCTGAAATTTTCGATGGGCTTATTACCATTAAGAAAATTGTTCGCGAACCCGGAGAAAGGGCAAAAGTCGCGGTTGAATCGTACGACGACCGTATTGACCCTGTTGGAGCCTGCGTAGGTGTGAAAGGTTCACGTATCCACGGCATTGTTCGTGAGTTGAAGAACGAAAACATCGACGTTATTAACTATACCACCAACCCTACCCTTCTTATCACCAGGGCGCTTAACCCGGCTAAGATTACAACTATTAAGATAGAAGAAGAGAAGAAACACGCCGATGTGTTCCTTAAGCCCGACCAGGTATCTTTGGCTATCGGTAAAGGCGGCCACAATATTCGTTTGGCTGCAAGGCTTACCGGTTATGAAATAGATGTGTACAGGGATGCAGAAAATTATACCGAAGACGTTCCGCTGGAAGAATTTGCAGATGAAATTGAAAGCTGGATACTCGACGAGCTTAAATCTATCGGTTGCGATACAGCTAAGAGCGTACTTGAATTAAGCGCGGAAGAATTAGTGAAGAGAACAGATTTAGAAGAAGAGACTATTAAGGAAGTGCGCAGCATATTGCAGAAAGAATTTGAAGGCTAAACGGTAAAACCCCACAAAATAAGTATGGCAGAAGGTAAACATAGATTAAGTAAAGTAGCAAAGGAGCTCAACGTTAGCGTAAGCACGCTTGCCGATTTCCTTAACGCCAATGGCGCTAAGGTGGAAAGCAACCCGAACGCAAAAATTACAGACGAGCAATACGATGCTGCGCTTAAAGAATATGAAGGCGAAAAGAAAGTAAAAGCTGAAGCGAAACAGCTTCAGAGCGAGAAAGCCATATTTGCACCGGTTGAAGAAGTAGTAGTAGCGCCCCCTGTTAAGAAGAAAGCACAGGAAGAGGTGGTTGTAAAGGATGTGCATGCTGTTGAACCAAGAGAAAAGGTTAAGATTGAAGAGCCAAAGATTATCAGCAAAATAGATATTGACGCTATTACACCGCCTAAGAAAGGAAAGGGCAAAAAGAAAGAAGAAGAAAAAGAAAAGCCGAAAGAAGTTGAGCCTGAGAAACCAAAGGCAAAAGAAGAGCCACCTGTAAAAGAAAAAGAAGCTCCTCCGCTGCCTGAAAGACCGAAAGAAGATTTTGTACCGACACAGTTTAGCAAGCTTGAAGGGCCTACCATTATTGGTAAAATAGACCTGCCGCAAAAACCGGTGGCATCTTCAAATGTTGCCCCCGCACATAAGGACCAGGGAGCAGGTAAAAAGAGGAAACGAATATTCAAAAAGGAATACAGCCGTGAAAACCTTCAGGAAGGCGGAGCACCGGGAACAACCCCTAAGAAAGATCAGAAAGGGCCACCAAGGCGCGATGTACCCCGTGCTGAACTAACCGATGAAGAAATTCAGGCACAGATAAAAGAAACCCTCGCCCGCCTTAGCGGACAAGGTGGTAAATCGAAAGCTGCAAAATATCGCCGTGCAAAACGCGAGCTGATAAATGAAAAAATGCAGCAGGAAGCTGAAAAGCTGGAACAGGATAAGAAGACTATCCAGGTTACCGAGTTCGTTTCGGCCAATGAATTGGCCAAAATGATGAATACTCCTATACAGGATATTATTTCTACCTGTATGAGTTTGGGCCTTTTCGTTTCCATTAACCAGAGGCTCGATGCAGAAACAATAAGTATTGTGGCGCAGGAATTTGGTTTCGATGTTGAATTTGTGAGTGTTGATGTGCAGGAAGCTATTAAAGTAGAAGAAGATAAACCGGAAGACCTCTTGCCCCGTTCGCCTATTGTTACGGTAATGGGACACGTTGACCATGGTAAAACTTCATTGCTTGACCATATTCGTAAAACAAATGTTATTGCCGGTGAAGCCGGTGGTATTACCCAGCACATTGGCGCGTATAACGTTACATTGGAGAATGGTAAAAAGATAACTTTCCTTGATACTCCAGGTCACGAAGCGTTTACCGCTATGCGTGCACGTGGCGCACAGGTAACTGACATTGCCATTATTATGGTTGCTGCAGACGATGGTGTGATGCCCCAGACAACTGAGGCTATTAACCACGCACAGGCTGCAGGCGTACCTATGGTATTTGCCATTAATAAGATTGATAAGCCCGGAGCCAACCCCAATAAGATAAAAGAAACGCTTGCCGGTATGAATATACTAGTGGAAGACTGGGGTGGAAAATTCCAGTGCCAGGAAATATCGGCCAAGAAAGGAACAGGCATAAATGAGCTGCTTGAAAAAGTATTGCTTGAAGCTGAACTACTGGATTTAAAAGCTAACCCGAATAAAAAAGCTAACGGAGTAGTTATAGAATCGGCCTTAGATAAAGGTAAAGGATATGTAACAACAGTACTGGTTGAAGGCGGTACATTAAGAGTAGGCGATGTAATAGTGGCAGGTTGCTTTAATGGCAAGGTAAAAGCTATGCACAATGAGCGTAGTTTGCCAATTGCTGAAGCAACTCCTGCAATGCCGGCCCTTATATTAGGTTTAGATGGTGCTCCTCAGGCGGGTGACCAGTTCCATATTGTAGGTTCGGAGTCGGAAGCACGTGAAATTGCTAACAAGCGTTTGCAATTACAGCGTGAACAAGGCCTCAAGACCAGGAAACATATTACGCTTGATGAAATAGGGCGCCGTTTGGCAATAGGCGACTTTAAAGAATTGAACGTTATTGTAAAAGGTGACTTCGACGGTTCTATTGAAGCGTTGTCTGATTCATTATTGAAATTATCGAACCAAAAGATACAGGTAAACATTGTACACAAGGGTGTGGGTGCGATTACAGAATCTGATGTATTGCTTGCATCGGCATCAAATGCCATTATACTTGGTTTCCAGGTAAGGCCTTCGGTAAGTGCACGTAAGCTGGCTGAACAGGAACAGATTGATATTCGCCTCTACTCTATCATATACAACGCTATTGAAGAAGTGCGCACCGCTATGGAGGGTATGTTAAGCCCTGAAGTACAGGAAAAAATTACCTGCAACATAGAAGTACGTGAAGTATTCAATGTATCGAAAGTTGGTACTGTAGCAGGTTGTATGGTATTGAATGGCAAGGTAACCCGTAACACAAAAGTTCGTGTAATCCGCGATGGTATAGTGCTGCACAGTGGTGAGCTTGGCTCATTGAAACGCTTTAAGGACGATGTGAAAGAAGTTGTTTCAGGATATGAGTGCGGTCTTAACATCAATAAGTTCGACGATATTAAAATCGGCGATATTATTGAAGGATACGAACAGGTTGAGGTTAAAGCCAAGCTGTAAAATCTTCCGGACCATTTATGGATTCTCTCTCCCTCACTGAACGTTATTTATCGGTAAGGAAAAGTATTCCTTCCCATGTAACATTGGTGGCGGTATCGAAGTTTCACCCGGTTGAAGCTATTAAAACTGTTTATGATGCAGGCCAACGAGTATTCGGTGAAAACCGTGTACAGGAATTAGTAGAGAAACAACCCCGTCTACCCTCTGATATTCAATGGCACCTGATTGGCACATTACAGACTAACAAAGTAAAATATATTGCCGGTTTTGTTTCACTTATTCATTCTATCGATAGTCTGAAACTACTTACCGAAATTGACAAGCAGGCAATGAAATATAACCGTATTATAGATTGCTTGCTTGAAATGTATATTGCAGAGGAAGAAAGTAAACATGGGCTTTCATTCACTGAGGCGGAAGAAATTCTGGGTATGCAAAACGCATTACCCAATATCCGCATAACTGGTGTAATGGGCATGGCAACCAATACCGGTAATGTGGAACAGGTAAGGGAAGAATTCAAAAGCCTGGCAACATTCTATAATAAGCATAAGGAAAAATATAATCTTCAGCACCTTTCAATGGGCATGAGCGGAGATTACCAAATAGCCATTGAAGAAGGCAGCAATATGGTGCGCATTGGCAGCAGTATTTTCGGGGAAAGAAAGCCCGCCTGAGCTTATTTATACTGTTAATAAATTAAGCCTTCCAATAACGTAAGTTTATGAGTATTTTTGCGTTATTGTAAGAGGAAATGATTCCACGTGAGACGATAGACCGCATTTTTACCACTGCCCGAATAGAGGAAGTGGTTGGCGATTTTGTTAACCTGAAAAAACGCGGAGTTAACTACTTAGGATTATGTCCGTTTCATAACGAAAAGACGCCTTCATTTACAGTTTCTCCGGCAAAGGGAATTTACAAATGCTTTGGCTGTGCCCGTGGCGGCAATGTAGTGAATTTTGTAATGGAACATGAGCAGCTTGACTATGTGAATGCCTTGAAATATCTCGCAAAAAAATACAAAATTGAAATTGTAGAGGAGGAGCGCACGCCTGAGCAACAGGAGCAGGATAATGAGAGAGAGAGCTTAATGGTAGTCTGTTCATTCGCGCAGAAATTTTTTACTGAGCAGTTACAGACAGATACAGGCAAAGCAATAGGATTAAGCTATTTAGAAGAACGCGGATTTAGTCAGAAAACAATAGAAGATTTTCAACTGGGATATTCACCGGAAAGCTCGAAAGCACTTATGACTGCTGCATCACAGGCGGGATATAAACTAAAATACCTTGTTAATGCCGGGTTGGTAAGAAATAGCGATGAAAATGCCCCGCCAGGTAGCGAGCCCAACCCTGAGAAATGCTTCGATCGTTTTATAGGGCGCGTAATATTCCCCGTACATAATGTAAGCGGACGTGTTATTGCTTTTGGAGGACGTACATTACGCAAAGACAAGAACGTAGCCAAGTATGTAAACTCCCCTGAGACATTACTCTACCATAAGAGTAACGTATTGTACGGATTGAACCTGGCACGCAAAGCCATTACCGCTGAAGATATTTGCTACTTAGTAGAAGGTTATGCCGATGTAATTTCACTGCACCAATCAGGTATTGAGAATGTAGTAGCTTCCTCGGGAACATCATTGACTATTGAACAGATAAGACTTATACGCAGGTATACGCCTAACCTGACTATTTTATACGATGGTGATGCCGCCGGTGTAAAAGCAAGCGAACGCGGATTTAATCTTGCGTTGAAGGAAGGAATGAACGTAAAGATTCTTACCCTGCCTGCCGAAGATGACCCTGATACATTTGCCCGGAAACATTCGCCTGAAGAGCTAAAAAACTACCTGCAAACCAAAGCGGTCGACTTCATTGTTTTCAAAACACGTCTTTTGAAAGAAGATGCAATGAATGACCCTATTAAAAAAGCAGGGCTCATTAAAGAGATTGTGTCAACGATAGCTGTAATACCTGAACGAATTACCCGTTCGGTTTATGTAAAGGAATGCAGCCGCCTGATGGATTTGGAAGAAGATGTACTGTGGAGCGAATTGCGAACCATACGCCAGAAAACGCTAAACGATTTCAGCGACGAAGGCATAAGGGCTAAAGCTGCTAAGCCTGCTATGGCCCAGCCTGTAGCGTATGATGTTTTTTCAGCAGAGCCGCAGGAAAAAGAAGTGATACGCGTTTTACTGAAATTTGGTAATGAGGAAACAACGTTTGTAGGTGAAGCCGAAGGTGATGAACCGCCACCTAAATTCACCATGAAAATAGCTGACTTCATTATAGAAAGTTTGAGGGAAGACAACTTTACATTGGAGAACAGCGTATGCAGAAAAATATTTGAAGAGTACTGCATAGTATACGATAAGGGTGAACCAATTACAGAAGAGTATTTTTTACGCCATGAGGACCCTGAGATAAGTGGCATGATAACAACACTATCCGCAGAGCCTTACCACATGAGCGACTGGAGCCGCAGAAGCATTGGTATAAAAACCGAACGCGACCACCTGACAGAGACTGTTGAAAAAGCAGTTTACCAGTTAAAGAGTCGCAAGATTGAGAAAATGATACACGATTTGCAGGAAAACCTGAAACATCCCAGCACTGATGAAGAACTAGGCCTGATGATTGAGCACAAACGCAAATTAGACACTGCCAAACGGATGTTTAAAATTAAACTGGGGAGGGTAATTTAAAACTATGCTAAAGGCCTCTTCCCCTGCCGTTAAGTGGATAATCTACACTGTTCTTTGCCTTATATGGGGCAGTTCATTTATTTTAATGAAACATGGGCTGGTTGTGTATACGCCAGGACAAGTGGCGGCCATTCGCATGTCGGTAGCTTTTTTGTGCCTGCTGCCATTCGTAATAAGGCATTTGAAAGAAATCCCTAAAGAGAAGTGGAAATATGTTATAGCTGCAGGGGTGCTGGGCAATGGTATTCCATCCATATTATTTACTACCGCTGAAACCAAGTTATCAAGCTCGGTTGCGGGTGTATTAAATGCCCTTACCCCAGTTTTCACACTGATTGTCGGCCTTATGTTCTTTAAATTCAAAACTACAGCTACCCGTTCTTTTGGTGTCATACTTGGCTTTTCCGGTGCGGTACTTATGACTATCTATAACGCAGAAGGAAAATATGAAGGCAACTATTTATATGGCTTTCTTATTATTCTTGCCTGCATTGCATACGCATTCGATACGTTTATTCTGAACAATTACCTTATGACATTGAACCCGGTATATGTTGCCGGTTGCGCATTATTCCTGGTCGGACCCTTTGCCATAACCTACCTTTTCACAACCGATTTTACAACAAGGCTGGCACATGATAATGGTGCGGTATTCAGCTTTTTTTGTGCCGCAGCTTTAGGGGCATTTGGTACGGCCATGGCACAGGCATTATTTAACCACATGCTAAAAATATCGTCACTGTTATTCTCGGCTTCGGTAACCTACGTAATACCTGTAGTAGCCATAGTATGGGGTATATTCGATAACGAAAAACTGGGATGGATACAGGTAATCGGCTTTGTGGCCGTTATAACAAGTGTATTCCTGATAAATACCCGAAAAACTTAAACCGTCAGTATTTCTTCTTCTTTTTTCTCGCCATGCTTATCAGCCTGAACAATGAAAGTATCGGTAAGCGTCTGGGCCTTGGTTTCGCCTTCCTTTACTTCATCTTCAGGAACACCGTCTTTCAGCAAAGCTTTAATAGCCTCGTTGGTATCTCTGCGTAAGTTACGTATAGCCACTTTGCAGTTTTCTGCTTCAGCCTTAACTTTCTTCACCATCTCTTTCCTTCTTTCCTCGGTAAGGGCAGGTATTGATATACGGATAATTTTCCCATCGTTTTGAGGGGTGAGCCCGAGGTTTGCCGCCTGTATAGCTCGTTCAATAGGCTCAAGCATGGTTGGTTCCCAAGGCTGTATTACAAGTGTACGGGCATCTTGCGAGTTAATATTGGCAGTATGGCGCAAAGGTGTACGGTTGCCATAATAGTCTACCATTATATTTTCAAGCATCATAGGGTTTGCCCTGCCTGCACGTATCTTGGCAAGTTCATTTTCCAGATGCTCAATGGCTTTTTCCATTTTTTCTTTGGCATCTTCCAGTATAAGCTGAAGTTCTTCGTTCATGTTGAAAAGACTTGATTATAGTTGCAAAAGTAAAAAAATACACCTTATATTTGCGCCCTCACAAAAAAACATGACACTATGAACTTTCCTGACGACCTGAAATATACTAAAGACCATGAATGGATTCGCGTAAGCGGTAACGAGGCTTATGTAGGTGTTACCGACTTTGCACAAGGCGAGTTAGGCGACATAGTGTTTATTGACATTACCACTGTTGGACAGGAAATAAAACATGGTGAAATATTCGGCACCGTGGAAGCTGTTAAAACAGTATCAGATTTATTTATGCC
>JABDGY010000004.1 GCA_013285805.1 Bacteroidota bacterium
CGACAGCCTATTCAGTAACCATTGCTAAGAACTTTACCAACAACGCCACTGCAACCTCTTTTGTACCTGAAACCGGTACTGTAATTATTGGTGGCGCGGCCGCCGCTGTCATTAATGGTTCTGCAGCAATAGCTTTCTATAACCTAACTATTGCAGGTACTACTGCTGTAACCTGTACAACCAATTCCACTACTATAAGCAATAATATGGTAGTGAACGCAGGGGCTATAGCCACCATTAATGGTGGTGGTAAAACAACTACAGTTAACGGAACACTGAATAATTCGGGCTCAGTAACGGTTGGCGCAGCCACGCTTACTGTTTTGGGTAATGTTACCAATGCGGGAAGCGGGGTACTTTCTTTTACTACAGGCAATTTTAATATTGGCGGAAACTTTAGTGATAACGGCATTTTTTCATCAAGTACAAGCACTACTACTTTTAAAGGAGCGGCTAACCAGGCTATTTCAGGCTCTACCGCTGAAACATTTTGTAATCTTATTATAGCCAATACCGGTGCTGCAGGTTCTAATGTGGTTTCTCCCGGAGGAACGCTAACGGTTACGAATACCCTTACGTTTACCTCAGGCGTTCTTGATGTTACCGCTTCCAATTATGCACTTAACGTTACAAAAAGTATTACCAATAATGTGTCTTCGGCTGCTTTTGTACCTGAAAACGGCACGGTTACTATTGGCGGGGCGGCAGCAGGAGTTATAAATGGCAGCGCAGCTTCCATGACTTTTTATAACCTTACTTTTGGCGGTTCAACTTCTACAACCGCCACTACGTATCCTATAACTGTTACCAGCAACCTGGTAGTTAATAGTGGTGTTACCATTACCATAACCGGGGGGCTTACAGAAACAGCCGCTATCCTGAATAATTCGGGAACTATTACAGCAAATGCGAGCACCTTGAATGTTACAGGAACTGCAACGAACAATGCCTCGGGTACAATTAATTTTACCTCCGGAACACTTAGTGTAACAGGCACAACAAGCAATAGCGGTACCATTGCTTTCACTACGGGAATATATACGGCTACGGGTACACTAACAAACAATGGAACTATAAGTTTTACTACGGGTACACTTAATATAGGGAGCAGCTTTGTTAATAATTCAACATTTACACAGGGTACCGGTACTGTAGATTATGATGGAACAGCCAACCAATCTATATCCGGTTCAGCGGGAACAACATTTTACAACCTGACTATAAACAACACAGGCGCTTCAGGCTCAAACATTGTATCATTGGGCCAGGCAATAACAGTAAGCAATGTGCTTACCCTTACTGCAGGAATACTTGATGCATCGGCCTCAAATTACAGCATTACTGCAAATGGTATATGGACCAATAATAATTCTACTGCAGCCTTCAATGCTGAAAATGGTACAGTTACTTTCGGAGCAGCAACTACTATCAGCGGAACATCGGGTACTACCTTTTATAATTTGAATATTGCAGGTGGTACAACTACGGCTTCAACTACTACGGCCCCTGTTACAGTAAGCGGAACACTTACTATCGGGGCAGGTAATACACTTACTGTTAATGCTAATGCGGTTACCGCCGCCACTGTATCGAATAGCGGTACAATTACGTTTACCACCGGAATATTTAATGTAACGAACAGCTTTACCAATGCAGGTACAATTAATTTTTCTACAGGAACGTTTAATATGGGTAATAGTTTAATAGATAATGGAACCGTTGCATTTACAGGAGCAGGAACCTTTAATATTACCGGTAACCTGACAATAGGTGCCGCGGGTACCCTTACTATGGGCGCTGCCATGAATCTTTATTTAACCGGTAATTTTACCGACAATGGAACGCTTACGGCATTGGGCACTTTTATTTTTGATGGTTCAACAACTCAAACAATAGGTGGTACAGCTTCTCCTATAGCTTTCAATAAACTTACGCAGGACCAGGGCGCCCAAACCGATACAGTTACGCTTGCACAGCCCATTACCATCAATAGTAACTTTGCTATTACACAGGGTGTGTTTAACTGCGGTGCAAACCAGGTTACCGGAAGTGCGAACAGCATGACAATGTCAACGGGAGCTACCCTATTGCTTGGCTCAACAAGCGTTGCAACAGCAGTTACCTTCCCTACCAATTACACAACCGCGGGCATTGTATTAAATTCAGGAAGCTATGTTATATACCAGGCCAATGCCAGCCAAACTATATCCGGTACGCCAACTTATGCTAATTTGACTGTTACGGGTGGAAGCGCTTCCACAACCAATACGTTGGCAGCCAATACCACGGTATCAGGTAACATACTTATACAAAACGGTACAGGCACCGTTACACTGGGCCTAAGTACTTTCACACTTTCAGTAGCCGGAAATTATACCGACAATGGTGCGTTGAGCGCCGGAACAGGCACGGTTAATTTTGATGGCACTGCTTTGCAAACGCTTACTTTCCCTTCAGGTGGCGAGAACTTTTATAATCTTACTTTCAATAATACTTCGGCCGCGAATCCTAATCTAACGGTATCAGCCAATATAAATGTATCGGGTAATAATACATTTACCAAAGGTTATCTCGACCTGCAAGGGCATAGCTATATAACAACAGGCGCTCCAACAGCCACTACCGATACCTATAAAGCAGGTTCAATAACAACCAGCGTTGCGGGAGCAAACTTTACGGTTACCGACCCTTCCAGCACCAAAATATTCTACATGAAGGGTACAGCATTCGGTAATTCAACCAATGGAATTACTATTAGTGTACAATCGGGCCAGATACAAATAACAAATACAACAGAGTACGGCGCTGCGAAATTCATGAAATCATTGAATGTTGATGACGTTTTCGGTGGAGGAAATTATTATCACGGCCCTGTAACATTCAGAGATAGCAGCACCGCAAGCCGCTGGAGGATGGGCGACAACAATGCTGTTGCAGATACTTTTGTTAACGCCAGTTTTTATGCCAATGCTACGGGAGGAAGCAATAATAACTTTATTATTTGTGCCAACTCAACAGGTAATGCTTTTTATGGTACAACAATTGCCAACTCAACTACTGTAGGTGGTTTTTATATTGGCAGGCAGAATGGAAACGGTAACTCATCTTTAACATTCTATGGTCCTGTGGTGGCTACAGTGAGCCTTACAGGTAATATGGCTTTTGCCGATGCAGCAGCAGGCAATTCAAGCACGGTAGTCTTTGACAGTACTATATCACTTAACTCCACGTCTACATCCACCGGCTTCTTCTATTTCGGAGATAGTAAATACAGTACTATTTTGTTAAATTCCGGGGGCCAGTTTCTAACGGGTTCAATAAGTGGTCAAACCAATACATATCTTGAAAATGTAACTCAAATTGGCCCTAAAACACAAACTATTAATACATCAGGAAGCACAGGCTCACTTTATGTTGGCGGTACCACTACAGCGGCAAGTTCATTGCCTAATACTTTCAACGGCCCCGTTAACCTTGTTGCTGACACTGCGGGTTATATTATCGACGCCACTTTCGATGGAGCTACAACCATTACAATTAACCATGCCAATGCAAACGGATACCTTATAAGTGATACTTGCTGGAGTACACTAACTGCAACTGTCGGCAAATTGCTTTTTGAAAACAATGAATTTAACGGTGTTACCAGCCTTCAGCACACATCGGGAAACAGCAGTACCGTAAACGGGGGAAACACATTTAATGCTGCAGCAACTATAATCAATTCGGGAACAGCCAGCCTGTACACCGGTACAAGTGCAGGCGATAACTTTAATGCCAATGTTACTTTTACTGAAAGCGGAACAGGTGCGGGCAACCTGATTTACGTTGCCCGTACAAACACAAGTAATTTCACAGGAAATATAACTGTTAACGGAAGTAATACCAACCAGGTTACCTTTGGCAGCAATGCCGGTAATATGAATATTGACGGAAGCGGTACACAGGTATTTGCGACTTCGGGCTCAGCTGTGGCGCCTCTTATTGTAAACATGACCATGAACCAGACGGCAGCCGGAACCAACATATTTCAGATTTCCAATTTCTCTCCGTCAGTTAGCGGTACCCTAACATTTAATACCGGTAACACGGGCCTTATTAATCTGAATAATAATACCCTTACTATTGGTACCAGCAATGCTGCAACGGGCGCTATAAGTTACCCCACCCCGACTACGTTAGCAGGCTGGGTATATGGAGGAACACTTGCCCGCTGGTACCCATCGGCCACAACAATTCCATTGCCTACCGCCGCGTCGGTTTCTACTATAGGTTTTTACCCGCTGGGTTCGGCTCCTGCACAAAACGCTTTTGAGCCTTTCTGGATTGCAACCAATGGTGCGGGAAGTACAAAGGTGGGTAACACTATAAGTTTGTCGCAAGGCTCTACAGCGGCGGGAAATACCGTGCTGGCATCGCACTACCTTGATGCTAGCTGGGCTACAAATGTGTATGGTATTTCAGTGGCTAACTGGAAAGTAAACCCTAGCACACTCACCATAAACGCAGGAACTACCATGCAGGTAATGTTTGGTGGAAATGGTTTTGAGACTTTCCTTACCTCCGATATAAATGCCTCATACGCTACCACAACTGCCGGCACCTATGTTATTCCTTCACAATTTTACGGCGCCACCGATTTTGAAGTGGAACGTACCGGCCTTACCATAGGACAGGCAACCGGTGTAACCTGGTATGTGGGTACGTCGAGCCCCGGTGCTTCACCTTTACCTATACAGCTTACTTCATTCACCGCCCAATGCAGCAATTATTATGCCAACCTTCAATGGACTACTGCCAGCGAAAGCGATAACGACTTCTTTACCATTGAAAAAACACAGGATGGCGTAAACTATGAAACTGTAAGTACCATAAAAGGCGCAGGAACAAGCAGTGAAACGCACAATTACTCGCTGGTTGATTTCACACCGCTTACAGGTACCTCATACTACCGCTTGTCGCAAACCGATTTTGATGGTATAACAACCATAGTACAGACCGATGTTTATCAATCTTGTGAAGGCGACCAACTGATTAATGCCTTTAATGCTAATGGCATTATTAACGCACAAATAGAGTCGAACACTTCAGGCAACTACACCTTTACATTAATTAATTCAATGGGGCAAACTGTAATGCAGGCTACAAAAAATGTTTCCCAGGGGCTTAATATTTACAAAATTCCTGCCAACTACACCCAGGGCGTATATATATTACGAATTACCAATGGTACTGTGGTATACACGAATAAAATGGTGCTATAACGCAAAAAAACAGGTGTAATTTATTTTGCTGTTCCAATAAAAATTATTATATTTGTTATAGTAATTTGTACGCAGAATTTCTGGCAAAATGATAACAAAGCACTCTATATCAGAAACAGAACCTAAAACGTTAAACCGGAGAACTCTTCCGGCTTTGCCATTGCTTTTAACTGTTGCAGCAACCATGCTGGCCTTTGCAGCAACTGCAGGAAACGGTAAAAAAAGTATTGATACCAATGCTAATGCCTCGCCTTCCGGTGGTTATCCGTTTATACAGTTTTCGGCAGAATGCAATAATTTTTCAGCTGACCTTCAATGGAGTACCATGAATGAAAATAAATGCGACCACTTTACAGTTGAGAAAACAGGGGATGGCATTCATTTTGAAACCATAGGGGTAATTAAAGGCGCAGGTACTACGGGCGATCAGCACGACTATAAGCTTACCGACTATACACCCTATATTGGATTTTCATTTTACAGGCTTTCAGAAACAGATAATGATGGTAAAACGATCATTTTGCAGAATGAAGTGTATGAACCTTGCCTGGCTAACGAGTTTGCAAGCGCATTTACCGCTAACGGCGATATAAACGCCCAAATTCAATCATATACAGCCGATACCTATACCATTACCCTTATTAATACTGTGGGCCAAACGGTAATGAAACTGACTAAAAATGTTTCAGAGGGGCTTAATATTTATAAAATTCCTGCTAAGTACCCCGCCGGTGTTTATGTACTGTGCATTACCAACGGCACAAAAGCCTACACTAATAAGGTGGTGCTGTAAAAGGCAGCTGTTAATCTACTCGATATACTTATAAATGGTTTGGCTGCTTTTGCCCGAGGGCGATATTTTAATTTCCTCTTCTAATAACCCATCCTGGCGATAGTAATAGAAATTCCTATCGTAGTAATCCCTCCCTGATTCAGTAGTTTCTTTAATTGTTACTCCATCCGGGTAATAGGTGTGTGTCAGAATTTTATCTGCATTGCCCGGACAAGAGCTGTATTCAACGCTGCTCAGAAGCCTTCCTTTTTCATTATAATCCCATACATTCTTTGAATGGCTGGCATATAAACCTCCCCCGGTTTCTTCTTGTTCAATGTGCTTTCCGTCGTCACTATACTTTGTTATAGTAATGTATATTGACCGCGATGAGTAGAGATAGCTTTTATCGGTAGTAAACTGGGAATCGCAAACCATTTTTCCGTTACTGAAGGTGTATTTATGAATTACAATATTCGTATCTGCGCTCTCGCCTGAATGGCTATAGGTTATTCTTGATAATTCATTGTCATCCTTATCGTAAACAGCAACCGATGTTCTTTCATTATTACAGGTAGAAGGTTGGCCCGAGCCAAAGATATCGGCAAACATCCGGTGTCTGTTCCATTCCCATTTATATATGCATTCTGTTTCTATGCGGCTGCTGTCGTTATTATACTTGTTTTCTATATGGTTTGTCAAGACACTGTTCTGGTAATGCTCCTGCAACAGTAATTTATTATTTCCAAATTTCTTTTTAATTACAAACGTATCTGTTTTTGTAACTGTGCTGTCCAAAAGCGTATGGCCCGCTTCATCATAAACAAAATATTCCTTTTCAGTGGTGTCCTTAGTGACTATAATACTGTCCTCATAAAAATGGCCCGGGGTATTATGTGAACGCTGGACCTTGCTTTCTTTATTCTGAATATCTATTTTCTTTTCCAAGGTAAGTTTCCCTTTATTAAACACATAAAAATGAATGGTTGTTTCTCCATAAGCTACACTCATTTCCCATAGTTTATTATTTGCACTATCATATTTATATTTGACCCAGGCGTAACTACTACAAATGAGGGTGCAGTTTTCCCTTCTCCAAACACTGTCTTCAATTATATTGCCTTTATTATCGTAGGTACGGATAGAGTCAAGTTCTTTGTGCAAGTCGCCCGGGCCATAAACAGTGCCGTAACCTGTTTTTCTCACCCAGTTACCTTCAGCATTGTAAATGTAAATAGTGCTATCGGACAACCGGCCTTCGTCATCAGTATTAACCTCCATAAGTTTTCTGCCTGAAGAATTAAATTTTAAAGTGGTTTTTAACCTCATTGTTTTGTCCTTCAATGTGCTGTCAGTTGATTCATAGAAATAGGACACTACTGTTTTATACTTTATATTGTTATGCTTATTATCCTCGTAATAACGCACCCGCTCATCATTTATATGCATATGTGGTTGTCCTTTAAGATTAAGGCAACAACATAAACACACCACAAAGGCGCACAATTTTGTGCAATACATGAATTGAAAATATTTTAAGTGTACACCTATAAACGGGGAAATAGGGAACTTAGTATGAATAACCTAAAAACAAAAAGGCCGCCATTTGGCAGCCTTTTACAGTTACTGATTTTTAATTTTTAATCTTTAATTATTTTCCCGGTGCTAAGCAGGCTACCATCTGCATTAAGCATACGGTAAATATATATACCACTAGCCTGGGCTGTAATATCAATGTTGGTGCGCAGTGTTGAGAAGGAGTTTACATATACCTCTTCGCCAAGCACGTTGTACACTTCAATTTTTACATTGTGATTTTCGGTGCTTTGCTCAATGGTAAACAATCCATTTGATGGGTTAGGGTAGATGCTAATGCCATTGGCATTGCTTATTGACGCAATACCGGTAGGTGCAGTATATTCTGCAACATTGTTGGCTGAAGTACCGCCAATAGTGCTGAACATTTCACCGCCTACATAAAGGTTACCGTTAAATACAATGGTTGAATTTATTTCACTGTACATTGGCGTAGTACCTAATGATGACCATGCGGCGCCGTTCCAGAACATTACGCTGTCGAAATAACCGCCGGCTACAATTCCGCCGTTATAGGCACACATGGCATATACGGTACTGCTGGTGCCTTTGGCTCCCACCGAATCCCATGCCGAACCGTTCCACACAGCAATATTATTGGTGAAGATATGCGGGCCATATTTAGGGCCAACCGAAGCTGAATCGAATTCACCGCCTATATATAGGTTTGAACCCTGAGTAGCTAAAGCAAAAACGCCCCCACTACCTTTAATACCATGGCTTAACGGGGTCCATTTGGTGCCGTTATAAAGGCCTATTCCGTAAAGGGTATCGCCTGCCGAACTATAATTCATATAACCGCCAACAGCCAGTTGTCCGTTATAAACAGTCATAGCCTTGGGCCATGAATCTACTTCCACTGCAATTGAATCCCAAGTTGTTCCGTTGTATGTAATAATGTGCCCGCATTTTTTTCTCGAAGAAGCAGGGCCAATGCTATCCATCCAACCGCCGGCGTATAGCATGTGGTTATACCAGCAAAGGGCATAACAAGGGTCGTTAATTATGGCCAGTTGCTTTGATGTGGAGCCTATAAGCTGGTAAATACCGTTATCGGTAGCCACGTAAAGCACTGAATCGAAAGTGGCAAAAGCGTTTACCCCTTGCGTAATACCCGAAACAAGGCCGCTTGAATAGCTGCCGCCATTCCATACGGCTAAGTCAGAATAAGGAGAAAAGAAGCCTCCGCCTATATATATATTACCGTTAAACACAGTCATTGCGTATACGCTTCCGCTGGTAATACCGCCACCCATAGCGGTCCATTGTGCTTTTGTATTAACTGAGAATAATAAAGCCCCGGCACACAGTAAAGTAGCCAGTGATTTAAAGTAATTTGTTTTCATTTATTGCTTGGTTATTGTTTTTAGATGCGCAAATGTAGGCATTCCGCACCCCTTGCCTTTTTCAAAATCTCGTAATTATCCCTTTTCTGAAAAAGGAGTAGGTAGTATTAAGTATTATGTATTAAGATAAAGTTGAGATTCAGCTATAGTAAAAGCGCTTACCCCATTAATTCTTATTTTACTTACTCCTTACAACTATGTAATTAATTCATTCCCAAATCGTCGAGTACTTTGGGTGGTACTTTGCCGCCATGTTGCTGGGCTTCCTTAAGGTATTTCTTGGCTTTGCTTTTATCGCCCTTCTGGTAATATGAAAGGCCAACGTATACTTCGGCGTCGCCAACCAGGTCGGGGTTTTGTTTCTGGTAAAGCTTCATGGCTTTTTCCGCTTCGGGCAGGGCCTTATCGGGCTGATTCTTAATCAGGTATATGCGTGCTTCGCCATAATGCCCTTCAGGGTCTTCAGGGTCAAGGTCTACATATTTGGCATATTCATCAAATGCTTCATCATATTTTTCTATCATGCTGTAAACTACAGCCAGGTTCATGTGGGCAAGTTTACCGGTAGGCATAGTGCGGATAGATGCTTTGTAGCATAACATGGCTGAGTCTAAAATACCTAGCTGGCGGTAGCATACGCCGCAGTTATCAAGTGCATCTACATACGTAGAGTCGAGGTGAATGGCCTTGCGGTAATAGCTTACAGCTTTGCGCAGGTCGCCTTTTTCCGAGGCGCGGTAACCCAGTTCGTAATCCTTACGGGCATCGTCGTTAATTGACGATTTATACAGGCCCACCGGGGCCAGTTCTTTTACTCCTCCTGCTTTGGTGGTGTCTTTTTTCTGGGCAAACAGTATTCCGTTGCACAAAATAAGGCCTGAAATTAAAGCTGCTTTTGTTTTCATGGTTGGTGTGGTTTACGGTTTATATTATTTGTGGAAAATTATTTGGGCCAGCTATAGGCATCGTTCCATTTATAGAAATCGTCTATATCCTGCTTGTGGTCCTTAATCCACTGGGCCGCAACTTTAGCATCTGCTTCGGTGTCGCTGGAAAGATAAATAATGTATGCCAGCGTTTTTGTAAACTGCTTGTCGTGCATTTCTAAAAAGTAGGGCACATAAAAATCCCAGTAAAAACCTTTGCCGTCTTTTTGTGTCTCCTTCAGCGATGAACACATAATATCCAATGTATTGGCCAGCTTTTCAGGCTCGGTTAATTTAGCCAGGGTGTCATTCGACATCTGCAATGCGCCCGACATGCCCAATATGAGTTCGGTCGATGAAAAATTATTCTCGGCTTTTTTACCTTTCTTATTGTCAAGGTCGGCTGGGTCAACATTAATGGTAATGGTATTGTCGCCTGTTTTTTCAGCTCCGCCAGCCGCTATTTTGCCTACATATTTAAAATCATCCGATGCGCGTTTTGAACCCGGGGACAGTACATAAAACCTGCAAAAAGCCATGAGGGAAGGCACATTATGTTTCTGCACAAGCAGTATGCGGCCCAGTGCATTCTGCGAACCGGCATGGGCAGGGTTTAGCTTAGCCGATTTCTGGAAACATTCCAGCGATTCATCAAGCTTATCGTTGCTGGCCAGGCACACACCTTTGTTAAAATAGCATAGGTAATTATCGGGCGTGGCCTTAATGGCTTTATCGTACTCTTTAATGGCATCGTCGGGCTTATGTTGTGCATCAAGTACGTTGGCATAAGTAAGGTGCACCATTCCAATCAGTTTATCGTCTTTATGGTTTTTAATTATGTCTTTACAAAGGTCCTCGGCCTTAAAGTTTTCCCCCGAATAAAAAAGAGTTTGCGCTTTTTCGGCCATAGCTTCCACATTATCCTTGTCAATAGCAAGGGCGGCATCATACTTGGCAATAGCTCCTTTAAAATCGCCGCTGTCGGTCAGGTCGTCGCCATCCTTAATAAGTTGTGTAACCTTGCCTGCATCTTGTGCATACAGGTTGGTAGTGAACAGGCTAATACATAGCAGTAAGAGTAGTTTTTTCATGGTGGCGGGTTTATTAATAATTATAAAGATAAGTAAATAAGTTCAACTATACCCGTATTCCGATTATAAGCACATCATCAACTTGTTCAAGGCTACCTTTCCATTTATCAAACTCAGTTTCTAATTCCTTTTTCTGCTCAACCATTGGCCTGTTGCTGATAGCCAGCAGCTTTTCCTGCAGTTGCTTGTATTTAAATTTTTTGCCTTTAGGCCCGCCAAACTGGTCGGCATACCCATCGGTAAACAGGTACAGTATATCGCCTTTTTTTAAACTTAATTTGTGCGTGGAAAACTGTTTAGGGTTATCTGTTTTACCTATGGGTTGTTTATCGGGTTCCACTTCAATAATGCCTTCGCCTGCAGGAATAATCCATAATGGGTTATAGGCTCCTGCCCAGCTAATGGCTAATTGCTTTTGGCTAATAGCTACTAATGATATATCCATACCATCCTTCACTTCACTTTCACTTTTATCTCCGAATGGATCCCTATGGGAGAATGTCTCCAATACAAGTTCCCTTACTTTATCAAGTATTTTACCCGGTTCAGTAATTTTAAATTCCTTCACGGTCCTGTTCAGTGCATTTGAACAAACAACACTTACCAAAGCGCCAGGAACACCGTGGCCGGTACAGTCGCATGCTGCAATAAGAATAATCTGTTCAGGCATTTCTCCCGACGAAGAATGCCGGGATGTCGTTTCACTCCACATCCAGTAAAAATCGCCTGCAACAATATCCTTTGGCTTATACATAACAAACGAATCGGGCAGGTAGGTTTTAATAATGTTCAAAGGCGGCAGTATAGCATCCTGTAATCGCTTGGCGTAAATAATAGAATCGAGCACTTCCTTGTTTTTCTCTTCTACTATGGCTTTCTGCCGTTCAATAAGTTCGTTCTGCTTTTCTACTTCTTCCTTTTGTTTGCTTATTATTATTGTTTTGCGCCTGTTCTGCTGCAAACTACGTGCAATAAAAAAAGCAAAAACAATAACCAGCGCCAGTATTCCGCTTATAAAATATATGGTTATACGCTGCTTGCGCGCCTCTACATCGTTCTTTATTTTTATCTTCTCCTCTTCAGCTCTTTGCGCATCCTGTTTTTTTTCAAACTCGTAATTCATTTCAGCCTCTACCACCTGTTTGGTATTCTCTTCATTCTTCAGGCTGTCGTGCCACTGACGGGCTTTTTCGTAGTTAGCCAGCGCGCTTTTATAATTCCCCATGCCGCTATCGGCAACTGCCATACACATATAGCCCTCTTCAATATAGTCTTTACTTCCCGATGCCAGCGACTGCATAAGTATGGTATCGGCATATATCCTGCCTTTTGCATACTGTTTCATTAAATTATAAATGGTGGAATAGTTAATGAATACCGATTCAAGCCCCCGTTTATAGCCAACCTTGCGTTTCAGCACCAATGATTTCCCGACATAATCAAGCGCTTCGTTGTAATTGCCCTTATCCATATATATTTCACCTATGTTGTTATAGGCAATGGCCACACCTTCCTGGTCATCGGCCTTCTGTTCCAACTCAATAGTCTTTTTAAAATCATTCAGGGCCTCATCATAATTCTTCATTTTTACATGTATGCCTCCAATGTTATTAAGGCTGGCTGTAATGTTGAATTTTTCTTTCACCAATACACTTATATCATAAGCCCTTTGTTCCGTTTTAAGGGCTTCAGCAAAGCGGCCCTGTTCAGAATATACATTGCCCAGGTTAACAAGGGCAGTTGTCATTCCGACAGAATCTTTCATGTCCTCGCGAATTTTAAGCGCGTTAAGGTTAGCCTGCAATGACTGTGGCAGGTTAGCCTGGCGGAAATAAGTAAGCCCTATGCGTGTGTAAAGTGTGGCGGCCTGGCTACTGTCTTTAAGGTTGAGGGATACATTAAGGCCCATAATAAAATTGCGCAGGGCATCGGCATATTTCAACTTTGAATAGTAAACATTACCAATGCATTTAAATGCTGCAGGTTCGCCAGCCAGGTAATTGATACGGCCACACAGGTCAAGGGCATCAATACCATATTGCATGGCTTTATCTTTCTGGCCCGCCTTATACGTTTTGTCGCTAAGCAACGTAAGTGTGTTTACTTTGTTGCTGTCATTTTTTTCAACAGCCAGCCTTGTGGTAAGCGAATCTATTATATGTGCCAACGGGCTTTGCGCCCCGGCAATAGAACAGGTAAAAATAAAGCACACAAAAAGCACTTTGCGAAGCATGGCAGTTTTATACTGATTTACAGTATAAAAATAGCAATTTTAAATAGTTACGGATTATATATAGGTGTTCTACCTCTGCAGAATTAGCTTTCCGCTGCTTATGGATTCACCCTTTCCTGAGGTAATGCGATATAGGTAAATGCCGGCCGGCTGACCGCTAATATCAATTTTTATTGAGCTATTAGCTAATGGCCATTGGCTGTTAGCTATTTGCTGGCCTAATACATTATAAACCTCAAGTCGGCTATTAGCTAATAGCCATTGGCTACTAGCTTGTAGAATAAATACACCGTTGCCCGGGTTAGGATAAACAGTTACAGAATTTGATGAAGAGAGTTCATTAATGCCTGCAGGGTTGGGTGTCCATTGGGCTATGTTATGGGCGGCAATACCACCCGTGCTGGTAAAATCACCGCCTACATATAATACACTGTCGTATGCTGCAAGGCAGGTAACATTGTTATTTACCCCATTGCCTAATGCGCTCCATGCCGAACCGTTCCATGCGGCTATGTAATTGGCGGGTTTACCGCCGGCACTGTCAAATTCCCCGCCCACAATTAGCTGGCCATTAAATACAGTCATGGTAAGGACAATAAAATTTACACCACCGCCAACAGGGGCCCAGTTTGTATCGTTCCATACTGCAATATTGCTTGCATATTTACCACCTGCACTGTCGAAAAAGCCCGCGGCGTATAGCTCTCCATTATACGTAGTAAGGGCGTATATAGAGCCGTTTATGCCACTGCCCACAGTTTCCCACGATGTGTCGCCCCGCATAGCTATATTATTGGCAACACCGCTTGCCTGGGCAAAATTGCCCCCGGCGTAAAGCGAGCCATTGTAAACTGCAAATGCATATACACTGTTTATGGCTCCTTTGTCGGCTACCGTCCAGCCATGGCCGGCCCATACTTCAAAGTCAGAAAGGCCACCTGAGTAAAGGTTACCGTTATATTCAACCAATGCATTAGTTCCCAGCGTACCGCCGCCCATAGCGTTCCATGCAGTGTCGCCCCATTCGGCAACATTTTGTATAGGAGTACTAAGTGCCCCGCCAATAATTAGGTTGTTGTTATATATTATAGATGTATTTGCCGATGCGCCCGCTAATCCCGATGTGGTTACCCATGAAGAACCGCTCCATTCAAGCACAGTGGCACGGGGCGAACAGGCAACCAGGTTACTTACGCCTGCGAATAGTTGGCCATTGTAAATACCCAGGAAAGTGGCATTACCCGGTGCATAGGTTTGCGTACCCACAGCCGACCATGTTTGCCCAATCGCTAAGTAAGAAGTAAAAAGTAATAAGTAAAAACTGAGGTATACTTTTCTCATAGAACAAATGTAGTGATTCCGGCAAACAAAACCTAATTGCCCTCTCCATTTATCAGAGAGTGGTAGGGGGAGCGTAGTTCTTCATGATAAACTCATTATGAGTAAAGAAATTTGAATATAAATTAATAACTGTCATGAAAAAATCACTCATTTTACTTTTGTTCGGATGTTTGCCCTTCGCGGGTTTCAGCCAGTCGAATAATAAGCCCATTGAAACAGTAAAAACCAAACCTGCGAAATCGATTGAAGTTAAGGCAGGGACTACCGCTAAATCAAATCCTAAAGAAACCAAAGCACCAACTACTAAGAAGCCGGTTACAAAAACAGGGAATAGTACAACTGTCACAAAAGGGGGTAAGGGAGGAGGAAGTGTACATATTCACTATACCTTCCGGTGTCCGAGGGCAGGTTGCGAAAGGGAAAGAGAGTATGATGATTTCTACAACTTTAAGGATGAAGAGAATTTGAGGAAAATAGTGGATCTGGCTCATTGGAAATGTAATTCAATGGCCGATACAATGAAATGCCCTAAACATGGCGTTAAGTTTGAAGGTTCACTTACCTACGATAAAACCTATAATAAAACCTATTATAAGTAGTGCAATAAATCTGTACATTTGGCGTTAGTAGGCATATTTTAAATATGAAGCTAAGAACGACCATACTTTTATTATTTTTTATTACAGCCTCGCTGCTTAAAGCGCAGGATACCACGCACGCCGTTCAGCCTGTGGCTGATACTGCAAAGTCGGCTAAAGTGCAGCCTACGGCAGACACGACAAAACTTCAGAAGAAAGAAAAACACAAGCACAAACATTCAGCTGACAGCACTAAGGCGCAAACTACCCCAACCGGCCCGACACAATGGACCAATAAGCCTGCAAAAGATACCCTGAAAGATACAGCTAAAAAACTGCGAGTAATTAAATATTATCAGACTACCGGTTATGCGGCATATAATATAGGGTATGGTTTCCCAGAGGGTGATTTTGGTAGTGTGGCTTGTGTTTCCAAAGGTAGTTACCGGGCTATAAGTGTTGGGTTGCCTGTTCCTAAAAAACGATTGGGCATAGCGGCACAGGTATTGGTGGGCACTAATCCGGTAAATACTGCC
The DNA here is from genome assembly GCA_013285805.1 of Bacteroidota bacterium. Lineage (GTDB taxonomy): Bacteria > Bacteroidota > Bacteroidia > JABEUT01 > JABEUT01 > JABEUT01. The sequence goes on from JABDGY010000004.1 coordinate 15,684, forward strand.
GAATTAATTAATCACGATTATGGCCTTATGGCCGATGAGAACCTGAAATTCTCGATGGGTAACACCCCTGATAACTATACCTATAAAGCAATGATGACAGGCCTTTACTGGACGTTCCCTTTTTCGAAGTTTAAACTTGAGAATAAGCTTTCAATTGATGCCCGCGTTATGCTGGGTTGCATGTTTGCCACCGTTCCTGAAACCGATGTGAATGTGAATAATACAATTTGGGGCGTTGCTACATCGGGCACTATTACCAATAATGAGGCATCGGGTTCATCTCTCAGTTTCGATATGGGCTTTGGCATACGCTACCTGGTTATGCCTCATATAACAGTTACCTACAATATCGATTATTATTATGCTAATCCTAAGTTCCAGGCGGTTTCAAGTTCTGTGAACGATAATTCGGGTTATCTTTCTCAGAATTCGCCTGTAGTACAGAATTCAAACCAGCATTTCGCCTTGCTTAATATGGGCATTGGCCTGGGCTGGGCGTTCTAAAATAGTGCGGAGAGCGAAGAAAGAGTCTGTTTCATTGCGGCAATTTTACTTTCAGCAGGGTTGAGGTGGCTTTATCTAAAATATAAGCAATTCCACTGGCATCATCACTCCATAAAATACTGTATTCTGCCTTTTGCACTACAAAATCATTAGGGTTATCGCGGTTTATAAAGTAGGTATACTGGGTTGACGATTTTTTAGCAAATACTTTGTCTTCCATATTAACTACCAGGAAGTTTTTAAAAAGATGTAAATCATAGAAGGGGTAATCCACATCATGGTCATAGCTCCTTGTCCAATTCACAACCCCGGTTTTTTCATTAATGCATACAAGCGATGAGCTGCCATTAAGTACAAATGCGTTTCTGCCATCGGCATCAAGCGTAGTATAGGTACTTTTAAGCTGAATGCTTCTGTCCTGGAAAACCTCCTGGCTTATGGCCCACTTTCGTTTAAATGTTTTTATGTCATAGGCATATAATGAGTCGTTGCGGTTAAATATGGTTGAAGAATCGGGTATATTGGTAAAGAGATTTACACTTTGGTCAAAACCCACGTTCAATGTACGAATCTCTTTCCCCGTTTTCCTGTCTACAGATACCAGAAAATAGATCAGGTTCGACATGTTTTCTTCTGAAAGGAGCAGCCCATTTTCATTGTTACTTAAAAAACTATAATTGGTCAGGGCCGATTTTTCAAATGGTTTGTATCTCCATAGTATTTTCAGGCCAGGGATGTTAAAACATGTAATGCCGTTATCAAGCGATATGGCAGTGTCTCCATACTGTGCATCGGGATGGTATTCGCATTGGGCTGCAATTATTATTTTGCCGTTTCGTGTATCTATTCCCACTAACGACTGCGGAGGCTCCTCAGTATATTTTTCTAAGCGGTTCGATGTTGTACCATCACTATTTGTTACCTTTTTCATAAGGTATTGGGGTTGGCAGCTGAAATAAAGAAAGTTGCCTGTGAAGTACGATTCATAATACCTATACATTGCTCCGCCACCGGGCTTGTCGGCCTTAAGCGCCGAGTCTATATTTACGGTCCATGTGGGTTTTCCCGTATATATGTTATAGCCCGTTATATTGCGTTCGCTCTCGCTTATCATAGTACCGTTTTCATAAAAGGTATAATATTTGTTCGCAGGCGTTTTGCGAATCACTTTTCCTGTTTTCGCTGAGAAAACCATTACTTCTCTCTTTTGTCCCTTATTTACCTGGCTTTTATAAAGCACTACAAGGCTGTCGCACAAATGAATATCGGCGCGCCATATTTCAAGGCTATCGAGCTCAGGAGAACAATATTTCCATAAAGGGTTTTGTATGGCATTGAAACAATCTTGTGCAGTTGGCTGCTGGGCTGAAGCACAGAGAAAGAGGAACAGAGCGGAGAATATAGAAAGAGTGTGTTTCATTGCGGCAATTTTAAAATCCTCTAATACATCTTAATCTGGTTGAGCTGCTAAAGAACACTATGTCCCCTTCACGGGAGAATCGAAATAAATCATCTTTGATTTTTAATATCGCCCTGCGGTTGGTATCGTTTTTATCAATAATAATAAGGTTTGTATTAATACAGTCGCCTTTACGGTTGAAATGAGGATTACTTAGTAGAATAAAATTGTTGGTTGAGATTACCCTGTCAATCAGGGTATGAAGGTTTATCTTATATATAAGATGTCCTTTATCTTGGCTATAGCAAAATAATATACTATCTATAGAAATATAGTAGTGGTTGCTATCGTCAACATTAATATACATATGTTCTTCGCCGAAACGGGAAGTGTTAATTTTTACAGGACTCACAGGTAAATCTACTTTCCATTCCTCTTTACATTTTCTTAGGTTAATCTTAGCAATTGTATAAGTACAAGTTGAGTCAGATGAACTGTAGTTACGGTTTATGGTATAAAGAAAGCTGTCACCCGTACCTGCATAACGGAAATCGTAAGCTGGAAATGCAGCAAGTATCTTGCCGGTTCTAAAGTTTATTTCATTTAGAGTAGCAGTTTTTGTGAAGGAAACAAAACCTATTTTAGCTGGTTCACCGCTGAAGCTAAATACAGTATCGCCAAATGGAATCAACGCATGAGCCCTTGATAATTTTATGGAATCAGGATTGAATACATTATCATTATCTGTCAGGGGTTTATGTGGGTCAAGCCGTTTGGCTACCAATGAATCCTGCCTGCACTTTAAAGGATAGTATGCATTACCCCATGTTTCTTTTACAGCAGCAGGGCCACCCCACAATTCTTTTTCGGTTGTTAAATTATACCAACCAAAACTTAATCCTGAAGAATATGACAATATCCTATTGTTTCCTATAAATGAAAGACTGCAATTAAGATATGGGAAATAAATATGCTTTATTATATTCCCGGTATTCGCTTTTAGTTCAAAATAATTGCTTCCAATATCATCTGTATTTTTTGTCTCTAAAGTGTCTGATATCATGTAAACAGTAGAATCTCTTATGAAAACATTATCGATATTAAAACTATTCCCGGGTTTTCTGAAAACCCAAACTCTTTTTCCTGTTGCAGGATTAATGCAAATTAGACTATCTGATAAAGCAAAATAAAGTTTATTATACTGCGTTTCAAATGTACAATCTTCAGTGGTGTAATTATAGGGCGAAATCCAGGTAAGTTTACCATTTTTATTATTGAATGCCATTGCACGGGCTGATCCTACAACATTGGATAAAAAACGGATTTTATAGACATAAACAACACATGCGCTATCCTCTACTTGTAATGACTGTGGCCCTATACCGCTCCAAGTAGTATTACCTTTTATTTTCCATAAAGGCTTATTATAACTCTTTACAAAATCTTCGGGCGTTGGCCGCTGTGCGAATGTTCCGAAAAACAGGAACAGGCCAAAAAATATAGAAAGAGTGTGTTTCATTCAGACAAATATAATCGTAACTGTCTTTAAGAAAACGTTTGGCAAGGGTGGGTTAGTATGCTAGCAATAAATTAGTAGCTTTGTTTTACTGCCCCCTACCATTAACGGGCAGATACATTATGGAAAAAACATATTACCTGGGCCTTTCAATGGCCGGAACTGTTTCGGCAGGAACATACACTGCCGGTTGCCTTATTGAACTCGACAACTGGCTTAAAGCATGGCGAAATGCCGCGAACGCTAACCAACCTGTAAAGCTTATTGCACAAGTTGATCATGGCCCTTACAAGAAGCATGACATAATAACGCTTGACGCGGCAGAAATTCCTAAGCATGAAGTGAAAATTACTACCATGACGGGCTCATCAGGTGGGGGAGTATCGGCAACGCTGTATGCTATTGGGTTAGCCACTGACCAGGTGGAACATTTTTTAAGAGATACGTGGATGGGCTTTGATATTGATGATATGCTGAATACCGGCGATATACAAGGTAATGCCCCAAAGGCAGCATCGATACTAAATGTGCTGCCAATAGAGAAAGTGATAAACCAATTGAAGGCGTTGACATGGGGAGCCAATAACCTGCTGAATGTAGATTATATGACCGACCATATTGAGCTATATCAAACACTGAGCAACTACGAGGCCATACCCTATAACCTGGTATATTATCAAAACCAGAAACATATGCCCGGCACATTTCACAATCATTTCGACTATGTGCGCTATAGCCTTGCAAAAACTTCGGGGCCATTACCTGATTCCGGAACGCCATACCGTTACGACCTTGAAATAAATCCCGGAACAAAACTGGCCAATGATTTAAAATGGCAGGTTATGTTGCAGTCGACTCCTGCAACAGGTGCTTTCCCTATAGGGTTTCGTCCGCGTGAAGTTGACAGACTCAGGGCCGAATACGATGGCAAAATGTTTTACCTGAAGTATTCCATACCGGGTTCGGAAGTTGACTACGATAAGGTTAACCCGAACTGGATTAAGGGCCCGAATACAAGCCTTAAAATGAAATATTTCGATGGTGGCACTTTCGACGATGAACCGCATGATTTGGCAAGGGCATCTATACTCCGCTATTTGAATAATGTATGCGGTATGAACCTTACACAGTTGCCCAATAAAGGCAACGACACCTTTGCATCTGTTATACTTATTAACCCGTTCCCTACCCACAGAGACGCAACAGAGCCGGGTACCGCAGTTCCTGAAATACCCAATTTATTTCAGCAGCCACCGTTGCTTATTGGTGCGCTTATGGATCAGGGCAGGTTTCACCCTGAGTGGATAGAAAAACTTACCAATGAGCAATATTATTCGCGGTTTCTTATTTCGCCCAGCAGGCCCAATGCCAGCGGCGACAGCAATTATATGCTTGCCGGTGCCACATTCGGCGCCTTTGGCGGCTTTCTTGACCAGAAATATCGTGAGCACGATTATGAACTGGGGCACTACAATACATACAAGTTCCTTTTCGAAAACTTTGCCGTTCCTGAAAATAATGTGGTAGTAGATTATTACCATAATGCCGACCAGCCAACAAAAGATAAATACAGGGCACTGGGGTGGGTTACCGATGACATAATGAAAGATAAGAACGGGAAAGACGAAACAGTAACACATGTGCAGATAATACCCTGTTTTGTGAAGCATGAAGGTATTAACTATAAAGTACCCGATTGGCCCGTTATGGGTAATACACGTTGGCAATCTATACGGCAGGGTGTACTTACAAGGTCGAAGATGATGATTAAGAACCTGACGGGTATCGGTTCATTGCTGGAAGATTTGGGTTGGCTGATAATAGGCAAGGAAAAAGTAAATGAAATGCTTGATGCTATGGAAAAAGTTTTGAAAGAAGCAAACCTGTTGTAGCGTTTCTAAGGGTTACTCAAACCTTCCGGTGCGGTCGTATATCTGTTGGCGCAATTCTGTAGCAGGAAAATCTTCACAATAGTTTCCCAGTTTCTTTGTACTTCCGTTATATTGAAATGTAAAGCGGACGGGGTTTTTGTAGGTTATACCCAGCAGCCTGCCGCGCCCGAGACTAAAAAAAGTACTTGTTGTTTCGTTTACTGTAACAGTCAGGTCCCTCATCTCCGCTAGTTGGTAAACCGTTTTAGTAGGCACACCCATAAAATACCTTACAACGGTCATTGTTTCTTCATCAAGGGTTAAAACAACTTTGCCTGTAAGCAGCCACAAAGTTTCAATAAGGGGCTGTACATAAATAAGGGGTATTAATACCAGGAATGGTACGAGCCTCGGGTTCGATTTAATGGTGTAACTAAGGCTGTTCTCGGTAAAAACAAGAATGATAAGGGCAGTACCCAGCAAAAGCGATGGCAAAGCAAACCACCATAATTTTTTGGCAGGCTTTAGTGTAATAGAATACGTAGTAATTATTTCATTCATTAGAGTGGAATTTGGTAAGATAAAGGTAACCAATAATTGCAATTATGCAAACTAAAAATTAACTGCTTTTATTTTCTTCCGGAGAGCCAATTTTAATGGGCTTTATGTACACCCATTCAATGAATTTAAAATCTTTAACGCTAAGGCTTTCAGCATCAATTCTGGCAGAGTCTTTGAATTTAAAAAGGGCCACAATCCGGTATTTGTCGTTAAAACGGGTTTTGCCCTTTAGTTTTGTGCTCAGTGCGTACCACTCAAAATGCTGATGTTCTTTATCGGTAAATAGCTTTATTATATGAAAAGCTTTATCATTTTCCAGAAAGTATTTTTTCTCAATGAACACCTCTCTGCTTTTTTCAATAAACGAGTTTTTTGATACCGGGTTTATGGTAAAATATTCCTGGTACAATTTATTCAGGCTGGTTTCGGCAAAAGGCTCGCCTTTCACTATAAAGCCCGACCTGAAATATTCGCCGGTGGGGCTGTAGGTATATGAAAACGGAAGTTCAAGCTTCAGTTTTTCCCAGCGACCTTGTATAAGTTTAAAACGGCTTAACCGGGTTATAACAATTATTAATATGGGGGCAGTTACAAACACTGTGCCTTCCAGCGATAAAATCGCGCGTTCAGGGCCTTTTTCAGCCGTATTTATGCAATACTGAATAAAGTATACAATAGCATAATAAATAAGCAAGCGTGTTAACACTTTATCAGAATCAATGTATTTCCTGTATGTAAATTCACTGTCGTTATTTAAACAGTTATTTAGGATAACGGCAAATAATGAAACAGTGAGCATAAAGAAAAGCACACTCGCAAGGAAACCAAGAAGCGGCCCTCCGTCGAAAACCAGGCAGTCGTATGTGGCATGGCAAAAAACAGCGAGTGAGAAAAATGCGGGAAGAAGAAGCAATCCGCCTTTTTGCTTTTTGAATTTTATAAGCACAATGGAGTAGGCTATCAGCGCCGTATAAAACATATGTCCTACGCTGGTTAGCAAGGCCCTTCCTACAATTATGGCTGCATTTTTATCACCAATGAAATAATCTACATCTTCAGCCGCTGCAAAACCCAGGGCGGAAAAGGAAGCAAAAGCAATATAATCAATAGGCTGCTTGAAATGCTTACGAAACAACAGAAATACTATGGTGAACGGAAGTATTTTAACGAACTCTTCGGGTACGGCGACTTTTATAACACAGTATACTAAATCGTTTGCCGCGGTGCCATTTAACGAAATTGGTATATAATGTAACAGGTATTCGTGGAGAGGCGTAATAAGGAACCCTGATGCAGCACCAAGCAAAAAGGTGGTAATTATTAATGCCGAATTTTTTCTGTCATAAACTTTTATCAGGCGATAATAATCTATCCATATCCAGCCTATAAAGCAGGATGTAATAATGACTATTACAAGGTAAAGGCTCATAGCGGTGATCCGATTAAAAAGTTATGCCTTCTTCTTTGCTTTTTTCTCGGGCTTTATTTTCTTTAGTGACATCTTCTTTAAATTTATTTCAATAAACTCGTTGGAGTTGATTGTGGTATAAATAAGTGCTGCCATTATTAAAAGCACAGGTACATAATAAAACCAGTGCCTAAGCCAGAAACCCATTAATGTGTAAATGCAGGCGCTATCAGGGTCCGATACTTCATAAATTACAGGTACCTGGGCACGTATAACGTAATAATATTCATCATCGGCCCTGAAGAAGGTGGTGTCGTTTCCGCGGGTGAAAATAATTACAGGTTCATTTGTCTTGTCTTCATCAGGGTGCCTTTGGTGGTATTCATTAAACAGGTGGGTAACCGTGCCTGTTGCGTAGGCGCTTTTTGATTGATAGATTAATTTGCCGCCGAAATAATAGGCGACAAGAAGGAAAAAGAAAATGAAAAATACTTTGTGGTTGGTTAATCGTAACATAAGTGGGTAATTGAATTATGTGTTGAAAATAAGTGAACGTTTCCAAAAATAATAAAAAAGACCGAAAAGAGGATTATAACTACTCGTTTTGAGGGGGTGTTGAAAACTATATCACATTTATGTTTATTAGTAGTAAACATTGTGTTTATATTTGCAGAAACAAATAGTATTAAGTACAGGGTATTAAGAATTAAGATAAAAACAACAATTCCCGCTACTTAATACTCACTACTTAATACTTGATACTATGACTGCAATACCATTCAAACATTACCCGCTCGACGCTCCCGATGAGCAGTGGGATGCCAATGCCGAAGTGGCAAAGGCCAGTACCGACGATCTGCGCATTATGTGCACCTGGGACGACCCGACCAAGCCTGAACAGAAGAACAGTTACAAGCTGCCGCACCACAAAGCCGACACCTACCACACCAACCTGAAAGGTGTTATGGCGGCAGGCAATGCTATTATGGGTGCAAGGGGTGGGGTGGAGATACCTAAATACGACCTGGATGCAGTAAAGGCGCACCTACAAAAACATTACCACGAATTTGGCCGAACGGCCCCATGGGAAAGCAAAGCGGAATGGCGGTGGTACCAAACTAAGAACACAGGCGGCAAACTGAAGGATGTTGATACTACCGGACGTACTGTATGCGGTTACTTTGCCTCATTCAATACTAAGGACAGCGATGGAGATATGTTTGCGCCCGGCTGCTTTGCCAAAAGTATTGCCGAAAATAAAGACCGCATTATGCACCTGTTGCAGCACAATACATTGCAACCTATTGGCAGGCCAACGGTACTGAAAGAAGATGCACAGGGATTATATTTTGAAACTCCCATAGCCAACACCCAACTGGGCGATGATGTGCTGCAACTTTACCGCGATGGTGTGTACAAAGAACACTCCGTAGGTTTTGAAATGATCAATAGTCATCCTGAGCCTGCCAGCCCCGAATCCTCGGCGGTCGAAGCCTATGTGAATGTGATTAAAGAAGCTAAGCTATGGGAAGGCTCGACGGTAACATGGGGAGCGAATAGCAATACACCCTTTATTGGTGTAAAGACGCGAGGCATCGCGTCTCAACAAACAGCGGCAAATATCCTGGATGAGGCCCTGGAGCGCAGTACACTTATTTATAAGCAACTGCACCGCGGCAATTTACATGATGATACTTATACACTTCTCGAAATAGAACTTAAGCAACTGCAGGCGCTTCTGGCAGCAAGGCCGTGCGATAACACCTTGCCCGCAACTGATGATGCCGGCTTGTCGGTGCTTAGGTCAATTAATAATTTATTCAAATAATAGTCGAAAGTTCATAAAGTTATAAAGTTCATAAAGTAAAACGGACTTTATAAACTTTACAAACTTTCAGACTTTAAAAACTAAAGAAACATGGAAAACAAACAGGTGGATGCTATCGTAAAAGAAATAAGCGATAACATAAACACCATAAAAACAAAGGGCGAAGCGCAAGATGCGCAACTGAAAGCCCTCGACGCCAAAATAGCGGCCAACCAATGGCAGCTGGGCGACAAATATGAAGCTCTGCGTAAGGACTTCGACCAGATGACAGCCATGCTGAAAAAAGGCAGGCTGTTTGGTACAGCCGACCGTGGCATGACCGTAAAGGATATGCTGATAGCGCAAAGAGAAGGGCTGGCAAGCCTTAAAAACAAAGCCGGTATACCGGTGAGCCTCTCGCTGAAAGCCTACCAGCTATTTACCAAATCGGCAGGTAATATAACAGAAGGTGGCAACTTATTAGGCACCGACCCTATTCCGCCTACAAGGCTGGCAGGCATTTATGCTGACCCCTTAAGGCCTGTGCACCTGCGCCAGTTTATGAACAGCACCGCTACCGACAGTAACCAGATTCTGTTTAACAAGCTTACCGGTGAAAACGATGGCAGCAGCACAACGGCTGAAGGAACCAGTGCTACACAAAGCGATTTTACCATTACCGCCGAAGAAGTAATTGTGCGCAAGCTCAATACCTACCTCACCATTTCAAAAGAAATGATGGAAGATGCCGATTTTGTAGACAACTACATTAATACGCACGTGGCAGGCAGGTTGCTTATGCAGGAGGATACACAAATACTGAACGGTAACAACACCGCGCCAAACCTGCAGGGTATTAACCCCATTGCGGCAGCGTATCTTAATCCGGTTATACCCGGAGCCTCATCGAGCAGTATAAACTACTACGATGTGTTGCACCAGGCAGTAACACAGGCACGTGTGTCTTACTACCAGCCCAATTACATAATTATTAACCCGAACGATTACAACGCGTTGGTGTTAAGTCGCGACAGCTACGGACGTTACCAGTTCCCGCAAATGATTAGCGGAGCACCGGGTACATTCTTCATCAATGGCGCGCAGGTAATTTCAAACACCACCCAGGCACAGGGCTACTTTACCGTAGGCGATTTCCAACTGGGCGCAACCCTTGCGTATCGCGACGAAATTAACGTTACCTTCAGTAACCAGCACGTAGACAACTTTGTGAAAGGTTTCATTACCGTGCTTGTTGAAGAGCGTATAGCGAATGTTGTATACAGGCCCAATGCATTTGTATATGGCAACTTTGCACAAGCAGAAGCGAGCGGTTCATAGAACCGCAATTAAAAATTAAAGATTAAAAATGAAAGGTTTACGTTGTTTATAAAAATGGGGTTCTTGAATCTTTAATCCGTAATTTGTAATCTTTAATTAGAAAGACCCGGAGCGTAGTGTAAAAGCTGCCTCCGGTTTATTTTACTTGTGCCTGTTGAAAACTCATCTGAAATGGTAACATTCATTCTTTGTTTTTGCCCTATTTTTATGTTTCAAAACCCCGGTTATGCGCACATATAGAATAATAATACTCTTAATCTTAATAGGGTTTGTTCATAGTGGCTTTTCACAAACTGATATTCAGAAGGACACTTTAATAGAGTTGTTTACCTATAAGGGAATACCCTTGCAGAACTTTTACGGTAAAAAGGTAAAGGAGTTTATTGCAGAAGTAAAAAAAGGAAAAGATTCTATTTCAAAATCTATAGGTTGGTATGAACCGCGTGGAAATATTATCGGGCTCAGGATTATAATAAGCGATTCGACCAGTTCATTAATGATTTATTTTAAAGATACATTTATGTACAGGGTTCCGAAAGATATGCCCGCCTGCGATGATAAAAAAGTGGGCAATGCTGTGATAAGCAGGTTTGCCGTACGCTATAGAAAAGGATATGTGATTGACGTCGCTCCTAAAAGCGCATGGTGAAACCATTTAAGAATTCAGATTTAAGAATTAAGATTTAGCAAAAGCGCTTCATATTTCCCGATTTATATCGTATATTTAGTAATTCAAATTACCCTCAATGCCAAAGTTTAGGTATTTCTTATTGTGTACTCTTTTATTAATAAACTTGCATTCCCTGGCACAGAATACTATTGTTTCAAGTCAAGGTGAGTTGGAGCATACAAGTGATACATTCACTTATCATGGAGTGCCGCTTCAGCAATTTTATGGAAAAACAACTGGAGAGATTATTAATGCGCTAAAGAATAATGCGAAGATTGTTGATTGTGATAGGATGCTTGTTGAATGGACTGATTCAGTTTGTGGTATACGTGTCAATTTTAAGGGTAATAGTAGTTGGGATGATTTGAATATTTACTTTAAAAACAGTTTTCAATACAATTACCTGAAGGGCACCTCTGTTTGCGGTAACAGTGACGTACTTAGTGCCATTATAAAGTGCTTTAGGGTAGTAGGTCATGATTACTGCTATTGGCGGATTGCCCCTAAAAACGAATGATGAAGACTTTACACAAGTTCCGGTACCGGTGTAAAAAAGTGTAAAGCAAAAATTTATTATTAATGAAACTACTATATAAATCAATTAGTAATTATTAATTAGCAATTACTAATTTTAATGGAATGGGGGAGGGGGTGTATAATTGCCATTTTCCGCCAAAAACCGCCATTAAGATTAATTAGAAACTTCTTTAAATATCTGTGAAAATCCTGTATTATCTGTGGTGAATTGTTTTAAGAACTCACCACAGATTGCACAGATTAAAAACAACACAGATTAGAACAAAAATAATATATGAAACTCTCAATACTGATTTGCAGCGTGCAAAAGCGGCTGCATAAGTTTGCTCAATTAGCTGAGCATTTAGAAAAACAGGCCCAGAACAAGCCCGTTGAAATATTGTGGCTAGGCGATAACAAAAGCATGACGGTAGGCGAGAAGCGGAACAAATTGCTGAGCCTGGCTAAAGGCCAATACGTCTGTTTTGTTGACGATGACGATTGGGTTGCAGATGACTATATTGATGAACTGCTGAAAGGAACAGAATCGGGCGCAGATGTAATTTGTTTTAATGCACTGTACCGCAACCTTGCAACATGCGAGGAGCAACCCGTCAGCTTTGATATGGGCAACCTGAATGTGAATGAAAAGCTTACATTAAGCATATGCATTGATACTCCTTTATTTAATGGAGCATCCATTCAGGCATGCATTTTTAATGCTCGTTGTTTCCCTGTAAATGGTAAAATGAAACTGGTAATAGATACAGCAATTCACATTTCAAGCATCGTCGCCGATAGTGCCGCTATTATTAGTGGAGATACACTTATATGGAATTTCGATAGTTTGTCGGACTTAAAGAACGTTGGATGCGTTAGTATGAAAGGTACTGTTGATTCATTACATGCCCCAGACAGTGTGTTTGTTACCTTACTGGCTACGCCAATTGCAGGAGACTCCATTCCATCAAATAACAATATTACATATTGGGTTAAACCGTTCCCCAATAATTGTGTAGGACTCCCATTCGATCCGAATGAAAAAAGCGTATATCCTGCAGGAGATATTTCCTCGACACAGAAACTAACATATACAATCCACTTCCAGAATACTGGTACTGCTGCAGCACGCGATGTGGCAGTAATTGATTCATTAAGCCCGTACTTAGACCCCACTACGTTAGATGTAATATCAAGTAGCAGCCCTGTTTCTGTGGCAATGTCATCCGGGAATGTTGTTCAGTTTACATTCAGTAATATAAACCTCCCCGATACAGCGGCAAGTAAAACTGCCAGCGTTGGGGTAGTTGAATATACGATTATACCAAAAACAAGTGTTGTGGTCGGAGACATAATAAAGAATAAGGCTGGAATTTATTTCGATTCGAACCCTGAAATTGTGACAAATACAACGATGAATAAAATTAGTAGTGCAGTGGCAGGGCTTCAGGAGATTCAAAAGCCGATGAATATAGCCTGTTTCCCCAATCCGTTTACAACAGTAACAACAATAGTGTTTAATACAAATGGCAAGCATTACCTTGAACTTACTGATTTAGCAGGCCGCACCATACGTAGTATACAATGCAGAGGTAATCAATATGAACTAAGCCGTGAGGGCCTTGCTTCTGGTGTATATTTTATAAAAGCCTATGATGAAGGGCAGAAGTATATGGCTGTGAGTAAGTTAGTTGTGGAGTAGTTAGCACGTACTACTGCTTCTCTTTTCGGTGTTTTGCTATATTTGAGTAAACATGCACTGCATTAGAGAGTTAAAAGCCTATCAAGTTTGTAAAGTTCATAAAGTTGTATTGGTCTGCTTTATAACTTTTTGCTTTATAACCTTTCCGCTTATTGCCCAGCACCATAAAATAGATTCGCTGATGGCATTGGTGAAAAGCGATAAGGACGATACGGATAAAGTAAACCACCTCAACGGCCTCAGCTCTTTATATAAAACATTGGGTAACCTTGATACATCAATGTATTATGTTACCAATGGCATGAAGCTTTCAAAGCAATTGAATTTTACCCGTGGTATTGCCAAATGCTATAATATAATGGGTAACGTATATGTAGACAGGGGCGATTATCCTAATGCACTCGACAATTATTTTAAGGCTAAAAAAGTAAATGAAGATGCCGGCAATAGATCAGAGGTGGCAAAAAACCTCAGCAATATCGGCTCGGCATACAAAGGCATGGGCGATTATAAAAAGGCGCTCGACTACGATTTCCAGGCATTGAAAATATACGAAGATATTGGAAGCGATTGGGGCATTGCCAATACCAGTGGTAATATTGGTAATATATACGACAATGAGGGTATTTACAAAGATGCCCTGGACTATGATATGAAATCGCTGGTAATGTTCGAAAAGATAGGAGATAAAACAAGCATAGCCAGGAACACGGGCAACATAGGTAATGTGTACGATGATTTGGGAAAATATGATGAAGCCCTTGAATATGATTTTAAATCGCTTGAAATGTATAAGGCATTAAACGATGAGCATGGAATAGCGCTAAACATTGGTAACATTGGTAATGTTTATTCTAAAACAGGGAAATACGCTGAAGCCGAAAAGTATCTTACAAGGGCAATTGCGCTTTGCGACAGCATACATTTTTTAAGCACAGGGAAAGAATATAACCTTAGTCTTAGCAAATTATATGTGAAAACGGGGCAATGGCAAAAGGCATACAATACATATATTGTTTATACAACTGAAAAAGATAGCCTGGTAAACCTGGAAAAAAGTAAGCAACTTGGCCGTGTTGAGGCTAAGGCCGATTATGACAAACAACTGGCGCTTCAACAGGCCGACGATGAAAAGAAAATTGAACTGGCTAATGCAAATGCCAAGCGCGAGAAGATATTGATTGCATTTGTGGCGGCAATTGCGCTGGCTGTAACCATTATTGCGCTGATCATTTCAAGGGCTTTACAGGTAACACGCAGGCAGAAAACAACTATAGAAATAAAAAGTAAAGAGATAAACGACAGTATTGCATACGCAAAACGATTGCAGGATGCTATTTTGCCGCCAGTGGGCCTTATTGAAAAACACCTTTCGGAATCATTTGTGTTGTACAAGCCAAAAGATATAGTGGCCGGCGATTTTTACTGGCTGGAAAGAGTGGGCGATAAGATACTTATTGCGGCCGCCGATTGTACCGGACATGGTGTACCCGGTGCATTGGTTAGCGTGGTTTGCTCAAATGTATTAAACAGGGCGGTGAATGAATTTCATTTAACCGAGCCTGGGAAAATATTAGATAAAGCAAGGGAGTTATTGCTGGATACTTTTTCCCAAAGGGATACATTCGGGGAAAAAAGCGCAGGCGATATAATGGATGGTATGGACATATCTCTCGTCGCTATTAGCCTTCAGCCATTAACTGTTAGTTGGAGCGGGGCATATAACCCATTGTGGTATATACAAGCCGGAGAAATGAAAGAGATTACGGCTGATAAACAACCGGTAGGTAAATATGAGGCAAGCAGGCCATTTACTACAACTACTCTTAATTTAAATAAGGGCGATATATTGTACCTGTTTACCGACGGCTATGCCGACCAGTTTGGCGGCCCGAAGGGAAAGAAATTTAAGTATAAGCAGTTCCAGGAAAAGCTATTGGCCATTAGCCAAAAACCATTAGCTGAACAAGCAAGGTTACTGAACGAAACATTTGAAAACTGGAAAGGAAAAAATGAGCAGACAGATGATGTTTGTATAATAGGAGTGAGGGTGTAAATAAGTAAGAGTTGAGAATTAGGAATTAAAAATTAAAAACCTGGTCAAGAAAGTATTTCCCGGGTCTTATATCCCAAGGCTTAAACCGTAACATTAAATCTTAAATCTCATTTCTTAAATCCTAAATTTAATGCTCGCTTAATAATAAGGGAATATACGTAGTATATGTTTGCACCATAATCCTACCAACAAATTCTCCCCAATCCTACCTTAATCGCTTTATTTTTTCTCTCGTCGCCAGAGAAAAAGGGGAGAGTTGGTTTAATTAAAAGACGAATTGTGCGGTTAAATAAAAAAGCCCCCTGAGTATAGGAGGCTTTTACTGTAAGGGAAAAAACTATTACAGGTTAAATGCTATACCAACAGTAGCTGTAAGTAAGCTTGTTGACATAGTTGATTTAAGTGTAGTGTTGGTATAGGTAGAGTTTCCAAGAGAGCCGCTGCCTGTTTCAGTGTAACCTGTGTAGGAAATACTTGCACCGGTATAGGCAAGGTTAAATGTAAGCCCCATTTTATCGTTGAAGTTATATTTAATACCTGCGCCGAAGTGGTAGCCGAACCCGCTTCCACCATTACCCGAAGAGGTATATGTTTGTGAAGCTGAACCTGCTGATTCAGTTTCAGTTTCGGTAGGTGTGTTTGCAGTTACTAAACCAAACAGCACGCGGATATCTATTTTTAATTTATCGCCTGCAGGAAGAGATACAAAAGGGCCTACAAGGTATTGGCCAACGTAGTAGCTTTTTGCTGAATAGGTAACAGTTACCCCGCCTGAGCTTTTTACGTCGTTAACTGTTTGGTAGGTTGAAGCATCGAAGGAGTTCATGTTTCCACCGATAAGAACCATAGCGCCAATGTTGCTTGAGAAAAGGTAGCCTGCAGTTACATCAAAATGGAAGCCGGTGCTGGCATATCCATTTTGCCTGTGTGTACTGTCCATCCGTACTGCGGTAGTGGTGTCAGTATTCTTGCTTCCGTAAGCGCCCATAGGAATGGCTGCACCTACAGATACACCAATACTGAATTTGCTGTCGTTCCCACCGCTCATAGTGGTATTCAAGTCACCTGCTTTCAGGGTAAAAGCAGCCATAACCGCTGTAATAACTAAAATACTTTTTTTCATTTGTTTGTGTTTTGGATTAATTTTATGAGGCAAATATATGGTAATAATTATCTATTGGTTCAGTCGTAAGCGTTAAGGGTTACCTTTGTCACATTAAATATCTATCTTTTCGAATGGTTAAGGTTTTAAAGATTATTGTAATTACTATTGCGTCGTTGCTTATAGGCAGTGTTCTGCTAAGTATATTAACCTTTATTGGCATGGTTATTTACCACTTTTTCCAGGCCATGTAAACAGAAAGTAAGTTTTTGGAAATCTAAAAGGGAGAAGGACCCCATACCTCCCCCCGTTTTAGTGCGCATTTGCCAGGCTTGCGCCCAGAACTGCAACATCAGAATATGTTAATTAACCTGTTATGACCCTGAATATAGGGGTACCAGTGGCCATAAAATTTAAGTTTCGCTTATCCTCTCGTCTGCAAAGAAAAAAAATAGCTCAGGTATAAAAGATGATTTAAGTCAGTTTTTTCTGAATCCCTTTAAAATAGCTGTAAATCAACTATAAAAAAAATACTTTTTTCTTCTACAGGTTCTTTTACAGGTATGTTTTACCTGATAAAGAAAGCCTCAGCTACAAGGGCCGCTGCAGCTATTGATGTGAAAATAAGGGTGTAGATAAACAAAAAGTAACCAACTGTGTGTCCTTGCTCTTGTGTGCTCATAATCTTTAAATTTTATTAAGAGCAAAATAACAGCAAGCACAAGCCCTGCAGTATGACTTTGGTTAGCCCGGGAAATGATTTATATCAACCTAGGCGACGAGTACCTTGTTCAGTTTTTTCTTATCAAGTACCCTTATTTCCGAGCCATCGGCAAGGAAAACAGATTTAGGCTTTGCCGTATTCATGAAAGCGAAATCAGCGCCATATACTTTATCGAAAGGGCAGCGTACGGTATAATGAAGTACTTTATGCATGCGCCATTGAGGGTGCTCAACTTCATATTCGGTGGTTACCCCGTGCTTATCTTTAGTGTAGCCGAAATAATGTTCGCAAATAAACTCTTCTTCCGAGGCCTTGGCAGGGTACCTGGCAAGGCCTTCAGCTGTTGCGGTTACCCAGTTAAGTTGGTTACCGTGCCTCCACATATATTCCACACTTAATCTTTCCGGTTCAGGAAACGACCATAGGTGGCGCATATCACTGGCTTCATAGTTCTCTCCGAAAACCTTATTTGCCACCAGGGCTATAAGTTTTTTAGGCACTATTTCTTTTATAAACACCACGCCTCTTTTCCATTTTCCATTTTGCCAGCTGCGTACATAAAAACGAAGGTTTATTTCTTCGAAGGTGCGGTGAAAAGGAACAATAACACCTTTTACGCGGGTATCTTTAAATAAAAAACCTACAAGGCTAACATAGTGTATGCCGTTAAAAGTGTCTAATTCAGTATTGGGGGGCAGATACTTTGCAAGTATACCGGGATTAACCTCGTAGTTCATAAACACAAGGTTCCTCCATTCTGCTTTTAAAAAAACCGATGCACTCATATACCGTTTATAATGGTACTATACTAACTTGTGATGGAGGTCACAAAATTAGGCATTAATCATTAAAAACCGGTTACCTGAATGATAACTTTTCGCCTATTTATATGTTTTAGGAGATGAAGTGAAGGTTAACACTTACGAAATCAATGAATTATTCGTCGGCATTAATTTGCAGCCCGGAAAGTTTGTTGTCAGTAAGGTCATATTCTATTTTCCAGTAGCTTGAACCGCCACCATCAACCACTACCATTTGCGAGAGCCACTTTGTGTTATATGACTTGTCGTCCCAGAAAAGATTGATAAGCAATATCTTATGACCGTCTTTATTGGTGAAGCCAAAATACTGGCGTTTGTATTTTTTCAAATGCCTGTAAATATCGGGCAGGCGTTTGGTTGTGTCGCGTTGCAGCAGAAGCTGCTCAAGCATAGCATGTTCCGCCTTGTCAATATCGCCAAAGCCAGGGGTAAAGGTTTTACCCGTATGTAAGTAGTCAACATAGGCCATGGGGAATATGGCACAATCATAATTATCTGTTTTATAGTGCCATGCATCGGTTGAGTCCTTCGCTTGTGCAAATATGGC
Organism: Bacteroidota bacterium; assembly: GCA_013285805.1. GTDB lineage: Bacteria > Bacteroidota > Bacteroidia > JABEUT01 > JABEUT01 > JABEUT01. The sequence goes on from JABDGY010000004.1 coordinate 34,226, forward strand.
TAACGATATAAACAGGAATGCTGCTGATAGTAAAGCTTTTTTCATGGTAAAAAATTGTAAATTATCTCCTCTGATAAATTAATGTTAACAAAAATAGAAAAATAATTGAGACTTGAAAGGGGTTAAGTATCTCAGGCATACCCATTCGTGTAAAAACTAATGAACTTTCCTTCCGTAAGGTCATATTCAGCCCGCCAGAAATATTCACCACCATCATTTACTGCAACATCTGTCTGTAGCCAATAGCTAAACTCATCAGGTTCGGTGTTGTCTATCCAAAAGCTGTTTATGTAAATAATTTTATGCCCGTTGCTGTCAATGTATCCAAAGTATTGTTTGCGGTAACCTGCCATTAAAGGTATAGTCTTATAGAAATTACGGAATTGTTTCTTCAGTTCTGAAGTATCGGTCCTCAGTAGGAATTCAATTTTATCGACCTCTGCATGGGTAGGGGTAAACTTCCGTACGTGAGGATGCAGTATTTCACTTGCCATTTGATTGGCTGAGAATAGTGCATCGTCATATTCCGATGTTTTGTATTGTTCCGCGGGAGTATCATTTTCCGCACAAACATTTTGGGCTGCCCTTATAATACTTTCCTTTGCCCATTGCCCGTTGCGGGCTTCAATGGCAGAATCCATTCGCTGCATATAGCACCGCATGGGGTTAAAGCCCGAAAAGCCCAATATGCGTTCGGGGATAAAGAAGTATGTGAAATTGTATTTCTTGCATTCCTGCGGCATATACCTGTAGTACTTGGGAGTATCAACCAGCACTTCAATAAAATATAGTTTGTTCTTTTGTAAATCCTGCATGGCGCGTTTACGTTCAATATTGCAAAATCTGTCTATGTGCGGGTCGTCGAACATAATGCTATCATATATAGGAACTGTTGGCAAGCTGTCGCTCTGGCTGAAACCACTAAGTGAACTAAGGCTTAGAAGAATAAGAAGAGATATTCTCATTTAATGGCTATTTAAAGTCTTCGTATTTATATACCATATCATACAATTTCATTAAGAGAGAATCTTCTCTCATTCCATAATCGACTATTTTATAAGTTTTCTTAGTTGTGTAAATAATTGTTGTGGAAGTGGGCTGGTCTGTCCCTCCGGAATGGTAATTCTCTTTTAATTTAGTTAAGTCAGCATGTTTCAATAAGGCCAAAATTCCCTGAATTTCATTTTTGTGCAGTACATATGTCGATGGTTTAATATCAGGATTGTAATAAGAACGATGAACAACAATACTATCGGCCGTAAAATCAATATTCACATCAATAGTAGGGGCGTAATCAGATTCAACACCAAAAGCGCTTAAGTGCATTTCAAGCCCTGTAACAGTATTGGTAGTATCTGTTGCAACTGGTTTATTTAAAGGGGTTGAATTATTTTCCGGCTGGCTAATACAGTTTGAAAAAGTGAATAAGACAGTGATATAGATTAAGAGTAGCTTCATATATCAAAGATAAAAATAATACAGTAGTTTATAAAGGCTGTAAAGTTCAATAAGTCGGAAATTGCCGTTATACAATTGCGTCGTTACTTTATAAACTTTCTGCTTTAAGAACTTTACAGACTGAAAATATTCCTACATTTAACCTACCCTAAAGAATTACAGGAATGACAAGCAGAAGAGACTTTATAAAGAAATCGGCCCTGGCCTCGGCATTGGTGCTGGGCGGAAATAAATTGCTTAGAGCAGAGAAAGAGAGCGGAGAAAGAGTGCAAGGTGATGGCAAGAAACCAATAGTGCTTTCTACATGGTCGCATGGCATACCTGCCAACGATGCAGCATGGAAAATACTTTCTGCAAACGGCAAAGCATTAGATGCAGTGGAGCAAGGCGTAATGGTTCCTGAATCTGACCCTAAAAACCGCAGTGTGGGCCTGGGTGGACTGCCTGACCGCGACGGACACGTAACGCTCGATGCTTGCATAATGGATGAAAAAGGGAATTGTGGTTCGGTTGCTTTCCTGGAAGGTATATTGCATCCTATATCGGTTGCTCGTAAGGTAATGGAGAAAACCCCGCATGTAATGCTGGTAGGCGATGGTGCTTTGCAATTTGCGCTGGAAAATGGCTTTACAAAAAACGATTATATAATAACCCCGGAAGCCAAAGAAGCCTGGGAGAAGTGGAAGAAGGAAAATAATTATAACCCGAAGGGAGATAAGGCTAACCACGACACCATTGGTTTAATAGCTATTGATGCAGCAGGTGACTTGTCGGGTGCATGCACTACAAGTGGACTGGCATGGAAGTATCATGGACGTGTGGGCGATTCGCCTATTATAGGCGATGGCCTTTTTGTAGATAATGAAGTGGGTGCCGCCTGCACCACAGGCAAAGGCGAGGCGGTAATGAAAATATGCGGCTCAATTGTGGTAGTAGAAATGATGCGAAATGGCAAAACACCTCAGCAAGCTTGTGAAGAGATGATAAAGCGTATGGCTAAAAAGCAAAGCGACTGGAAAGATTTCCAGGTGGGCGTGCTGGCGCTGAACAGTAACGGAGAACACGGGGCATTTGCTTTGCAAAAAGGATTTCAGTACGCGCTGGCCGTTGATGGAGAGAATAAGTTATATGATTCTGATTACTTAAATAAATAGTAGTAACTATTGGGTATTAAGTATTAGGACGGTGGAAATTTCCTATAAAATAAAATAGTGTTTACAAATTTTTAAGCTGATTTTCAGTACGTTTTTAAGGCGGTTGAAAAATAGTGGGTGAAATACTTGACAACGGCTCCTTCATACTATAGATTAGCATAAATATTTTCAGAGAGCTCCGAAAATACAAATTGAGTTCTAACAAATAATCTACCTGGAGCAAAGGCTTCGGGAAAGTTTACCGGAAGACCCGACGGGGAATTACGGAAGAAACAGGGCCGATAACCGCAAAGGCGGTGTTACCTGCAGGCCAGTGAAAAGAAAAGCAGGTACAACTTATTAAAAACAACTGTGAGGGCTATCCCGTAAGGTGGCCCTTATTTTATTAAAACGATTTGATAATTTGATGATGTGCCAATTTGATAATGGACCAAACTTGAATTATCAAATCATCAAATTCTAATAAGCAATATTCGGGGTCATTTTGCCGAAGGTGTAAACAAGGCTGCCGGTGAGGTTGCCGTAAAACAGAACCGAGCGCATGTAAATTACCTGGTTACTTACCGAATTATTATCAATCGCGCTCATAGTGGTATGATATTCAAATTCTGCAATAAGCATATCGGCATTGGCCATTAAAGCCCAATGATTTGAAAGTATATAGCCAAGCCCTATTCCGGGGCCAAAGCCCAAAGCAGCCGTATTAGCCCTGTATATGGTTTCCGATATTGTATTTGCAGGCGGATAAGTACTATATGAATAGTTTATGTCGCTTTGGTTCAAAAAAACAGGGCCAAACATAATCCGTAGCTCTATAGCAAATGGGGTAGTGCGCTGCGGCAGTTTTATATTGAGTCCCGTCATGAAGTAATATACATGGTATATATTCACCCCGCTTGCCTGGTAAGGGTAATTACTGCTGTCTCCGTAAAACCCCAGGTATTGCGATATGTTGAACTTAGGGGATAGGTAACCTGCTACAAATGGTATTCCGAAATAAGTCGACTTTAAAGCCAGCAAGCCCGATAATGAAAATTCAGGAGTGTTTTCGCCCCAGAAAGGGTAAGCGTATTTGGTGTTTGAGGCAGGGCGCAGGTTTATACCATACCCGGCATTTACCGATACGAATGAATGCATATAATGAACGGTATCTTTCTGCGCGCTGGTAAAGCGCAGGCCTAAAACGAACATTAGTATAGTTAACCGGTATTTCATTTTGCCGTACGGAGAAAGCAATTCATACAAAAGTAGTATTAAGTACTAAGTATTAGGTATTAAGTGGTGAGATTTGAGACTAACAGCCAAGCCTTCATTCAGAATTTACAATACGATTTCCCTTCTTTTTATTATTCTTGTAGTATAAACTCTGTTGTAATGAGAACACTTGCCGCTTTTATTTCTTTTTTACTTATTGTTATAACATACTCATGCAATAATGCAGGTGTGAGTAACAGTAATGGCAATAGGGCCGATACAGGCAAAGTGAAAGTTGTGTCAAGGACGTCGACCCCGATGGAAAGACTGCTTAGCCACTTCAATGAGACTAATAAATTTCCCCTGATAGTAGATTCAGTATATATAGCGAATATTGATAAGAGTGATTCGCTTGGCACCAATGAATTGAAGATGCTGGCGGCCCACTGGATGAAGGATAGCCTGATAGATGGAATAGATTATACAATGAAGAATTTTTATACGATTGATTCTGCAAAAGCCAAGCACGCATTTGATAAATGGGCCGAAAAGCTTGATATAGGAATGATGAAGTTTGCTAATGCTTATGGGTTGAAAAGTATAAAACTTGATGATAGTACAAACCTGCTTATCTGGGCGCTGCATTGTTCGAGTTATGAGGCCGATCCGTTCTTTGTGTTTACTGATATTTACTTTACCATTGTTTATAACGGCACAATAGGCAAAACCTTTTTACTGGGTGAGGATTATGCCGGTGGCGACCCGCCAAGTATGGGTAACACGCGGATTAATGGTACACTTTATAAAGATGGTAAACTGGCACTGGACTGGACTAATCTTATTGTGGATATAGATTCAGATTCGGGCGAGCTTAGCCATGTGCAATATGAATACGCTATTAAAAGCGGACAGATAATAAAGAAGGCTGAAAAAATTGATGATGTGAAGGAGTTAAAAGTTAAGAGTGAATAATGGAGAATGAGGAGCCCGGTTTTTTTCCGGGAATAAATAAGCTGGTAGAGAAGCAATCTCCTGAAGTGGAGGTGAAGGAAAGTGCCACTGCAACTAAAAGAGTTTATGGGACACTTGGCCAACGGATTATTGCAGGCCTTATAGACGCATGTATCGTGGGGATTCCCTTGCTGTTTATAAATGCCCTGCTTGCTGCTGGTGACGGCATGAGGGGCCGTTCCGCCGGGCTTGATTTATTGTACACTGCTGTGTATACACTCTATTATGGGCTGACGGAAAGTTCGGACAAACAAGCTTCGGTGGGTAAAAGGGCCATGTTCTTAAAAGTGATTGATGAAAGAGGAAATAGACTGACATTTAAAAAAGCGGCATTGCGTTACCTGGCAAAAATTATTTCAATAATACCGCTTGGTTTTGGTATATGGGCCATTGACGGGGACAAAAAAGGCCAAAGCTGGCACGACATGCTTATGGGCACATACGTAATAAGGGAAAAAAACTGACGAGGATTAATCTCCGCTTACAAAGTATTTCGTAATCCTGCCAATTGCCCGCCGCTCTTACTTCTTACATATTACTTTTTACTTCATAGGGAGGGGGTGTTGAAAACTATATCACTATTTTGTTTAATAATATTAAACAATGTGTTTATATTTGCATTGTATTTAATTTGATAATTCGGCCATTTGGTTATTTGATGATGAAAGCAGTATAATCTGACAATTATCAAATTACCAAATCATCAAATTACCAAATTGTAAACACTCAAAATTAAATGACATGGCCCTCACAGAGATAAAAGTAGTAACGCCTCCGGCGACAGAACTAAGCCTGAGCACAGTAAAAAGCTACCTGCGTATAGATTTCACCGACGACGATGCACTCATCACTACACTTATACAGTCGGCTCGGGAACGCGCAGAGCAATATTGTAACCGCTCATTCATCACTCAAACGCTGGAGGCATACTACGATAAAATTGAAAAGAACTTTACCCTGCCACGCTCACCTATACAAAGCGTAAGCACGGTAAAGCTTATTTACCTTAATGAGGTAAGTGTACTTACCCAGAATGCCGATTACTATGTAATGGGTAACCAGGACCAGTGGATTACTATTACGGCCACCACCTATAACCTGCCTCCCGGTTTTTCTCCGGGCGATGACCTCAGCCGCTACCACTTGGATGTAACATATACTTCGGGTTACGGCAGTTCATGGACCAATGTGCCTATGGGAATACAGGAGGCCATTATGAAAATGGTAGGAGCGGCTTATGAGGTACGCGAAGATGTGGCCCAATTAAGCACAAAAGGCATCAGCAACCTGATGGTAATACCTAACGACGCAAAGAGCCTGCTCAATGCCTATAGAGTAATTCCACTATAAACGATGAATTATGAATGATGAGTTATAAGTGACAAAAAAACTGTATGTCAATTCATAAATCTTAATTCATAATTCTTAAATCTTAAATGGAACATGATTGGTTCAATGCGATATAAACTAAATATAGAACAACTCTCCACCACACCCGATGGCGCCGGAGGTACATCCGCAACCTGGAGCACGCTTAAAACAATGTTTGCCTTTGTCGAGGTAAACACCTCCGGCCGCCTTTTTATACAGGGCCAGGAATATGTGGGAACATATTATACAATTAACTGCAGGTATAACTCTTTCAAGTATACAGCACCAATTGAGAACTATCGTTTGGTTGTTGACCCCGACGGAGTGAACCGCAGCTTGAAAATATTAACTATAAATAATCCCGACCTGCTGAAAGTGTATTTAACTATAACAGCAATTGATAACGGGTAACATTAATTAAGAATTAAAAATTAAAGATTAAAAATGTTTTCATTGAAGATAGAAGGAGTGGATGATTTGTTGAATAAGTATCAACAGGCAACAGATGCATTAGCAGAGCAAGTAAAGGTGGCTGTGGCAGAAACAGCAGAGACTATAGCCGATAATGCAAGGCAAAATTGTAGGGGAAAACTTAAAGATTCTATTGCAGTAAATATAGCTGATGACAGGATGAGTGCAGTAATAAGCGCAGACCACCCGGATGCAGCCTTTATAGAATACGGTGTTAGAATTCCTGAAATACATACGAAAGATGCAAAGACATTACACTGGAAAGAAGATGGCAAGGATGTCTTTGCGAAATCGGCAAAAGGACATGAAATGGCCCCACGGCCCTTTATGAATCCTGCATTTGAAGAAAATGCACAAAAATTACTAGATACCTTAAGCGATATTACAGGACAATGAAAGACTCAAGCAAAATAATACGTACTGCATACTATAACGCATTGAATAATGTGGTGCAGTTTAACTCAGCCGGTGTGCCGCTATACGATTCGGTGCCATCGAACGCAGCATACCCTTACATATATGTGTCAGATTACACTGCAGTTGAAGAAACTACAAAAGACTTCTTCGGGCAGAATGTAACTATAACGCTGGTTGTCGCCATGAAGTACCCGGCCAACTATGGCGGGCAGAATGATATTGATGGCATTGTAAGCCAGGTAACAGGTATTGTACGTGGCACCATAACCACATCGCAACCACTTTCATTCACGCCCGATTTTCAAAACATAATAACACAGGTTGACCAATCGAACTACTTTAAACAGGAAGTGGCCGATGGCATTGTATATTACAGAACAATAAAATTCAGGCACCGCATTACACAAATAACGAATGGATAACTTTCAACTTTATAAACTTTACAAACTTTAAACTAAAATAACATGGGAAAAATTAATGGAACTAACCTGCTTGTATATGTAAATACCGGCAGCGGAGGAATTGAACCCTGCAGCTATTCGCAGGATTGCAAACTTAGCATTGACATGGGCACAGCTAATGCCACCACCAAAGACAGCGGAGGCTGGGATGAAATTATTGCCACCAATGGCAAATGGACAATGGATACTAGCGGCCTGGTTGATTTCCACCCTAGTGGAGCACATAATGTAGCTGATTTGTTTACGTCCATGACAGCCAAAAGCACAGTGAATGTATATTTTCAGCTAAGTGACCCTGTAACGGGCGATAAAGGCTGGACAGGCACCGCATATATTACCAAGCTGGAACAAGATGCCAAAGACAAAGATGTGGTAAGCTATTCGGTGACTTTTGAAGGCACAGGCGCGCTTACTATGGCAACATCATAATATCAAATTAGCAGACTATGGTTTTTGTAACAATAGGTGGCAAACAACGCCCGTTTAAGTTTGGCTTCAATGCCATAGATATTTTTTGCCGTGAGCATAATATAGGTATAAGCGAGTTTGGCGAGCGCTTTGCTAAAATAGGTAAAGGAAATGCCACCATAGGCGAACTGCGCGATATAATATTCGCCGGCCTGGCCGGAGGTGCCCTGACAAGCGGAGAACAAATTGACTTTACTTCTTTCCATGTAGGTGATTGGATGGATGAACTTCCACAAGGCGAATTGGCCAAAATGATGGAAGCGATTACCCAGTCTGTTAATGTACCGGGTAAAAAAAAATTACCGCAGGCAACCCCGGCCAAAGTGGCGGGGACGAAGAAAGAGAAGGTAGTAGGGAAGAGGCCCTGACCTGGAGCGAACTGCTCATTCATAGCTCACGCGCGGGTGTATCGTATTCCGATTTCTGGAAAATGGCACCCTGCGAGTGGGCTTTTTATATGGAAGGCTACCGGCAGCGTGAAGAGGAGGCATGGCTGCGCACCAGAACCATATATACATTAATGTACAATATAAATGTCGACAAGCACCACCAGATGTCGCCGGCTGAACTTATGCCATTACCTTGTGATGAGAGGAATGAAAAGCACAGGGAAGCCGGGAAAGCAAAATATCTGACTGATGAAGAGAGGGAGAAAATCATTGCGTTGTACAAAGCCAGGTGCTAAAAATTATAGCAACTTGCTCTATGAATATCCTACTTTCTTAAAAATGCCGTAATATTGCTTTACCATTAAAATAACCTTATGAAGTCCCTGGCCGGAAAAATATGTTTAGTAGTATTCATTCTGAGTAACTCTGTTTGTTTTTCGCAACAAGGTAAATCTAAGGTGTCTGCTACGGGAATGCATGATACAACTGGCTCCAAATGGAAATACGAAGAAAAGGAAGATAAGATGTCGCCTGAGAAAAAGTATTTTGCTGAAGTGTTATCAGATGACAGTATTGATGGCGGCATTCTTTCTGAAAAATACCAGCATGTAACATTATGCATAAGGAATGAGGAGGGCAAGTCGGAAGTGATGCTATATACCGATAATATACTGTTTGATTGTGATGCTGAGAAGGGAACGACCTACAGAATGCGTTTCGACAATGAGGAACCATCGCAATATCTTTTCACTCCGGCCACTGAAGGGCAATTAAATGCAGCATTCATAAACCCAGCATCTGAGGTAATTGAAAAAATCAAGCACGCTGAGAAGCTGGTGGTCGAAGTAAGTTTTCTTTTGAAAGGTACCTATCAGCTTACTTTCGATGTGCATGGCCTTGTCTGGAACCATGCCGATAAATCGGCAGAGAATTCAAATGATTTGAAGGTAACCGACGCGATGAAGCACTGGCAGTATTTCGATACTACTGATGCAATGACTTCAGAAAAGCAATATGATGTGCTTGTTTATTCTAAGGCCCCTATGGAGTATAAGCCTGCATATAATACAGAAGCATATGCTTCTTTTTTTCTTTATTATAATGGTAGTGAAAATTACTTTTCTGTTAGATTAGATAAAGGCGCTTTTAATACCAAAGATGATAGTTGCCGTGTGCGGTTTGATAATAACAAGCCTGCATATTATAAGGTATATTTTCGCGGCTCGGAATACTACTATATCATGGGGTTTTATAAGAAAGATACTTTAATAAGCTTGTTGAAGAAGGCAAAGAAAATGTTAATTGAAGTGGATATTGATAAGGTTGGGAAGCGCTTGCTTGAGTTTGATGTTGAAGGCCTGAAATGGAATCATAAAAATATAAACACAGGCAAGACATTTTCAGGTAGTGCTCCGGTGAAGAAACCCACAAATAATCAAACACCTTTTTATGTTCATAATTCTACTGCAAACCCACCAGATTCTTCGTCGGCTTCCGGTAATGATTTTAAAGTATTGAGTACTGATGAAGAAGTAGATATTAATGACGACAACGTTACCCTTGTTTGTAAATGCAGGAATACCGGTAAGGGCGAGAAGAGCGTTAAAATTAAAGGTTATTTCATGGATGATACCGGTAAAGTACTTTCAATAAAGGAAGTGTCGGTGGAATGTACCGGGAATATGAGCCTTACTACCAGGTTAACGGCCTCAGGCATAGCGAGAAGTTATAAAAAATTCAAGATTGAAATTGAATAAACAGGAACGGCTATCCTGCTGAATCCTGTCCTGACTAAATAAAGTCCTTTACCCCGAATTAAGGGGTTGTTAATAAAATAGTAAACATAAAATATATTATAGTAAATATAAAGTATATATTTGCTTTAATTAAATAACACCACTCTATGACTGACGTTTCCGCACTAAGTGTAAGTATTGAGGTAGACATGTCTGCCTTTATGGAGGCTATGGAAGAAGTTACTGCTATGCTTATAGCTACAGCAGAAATGTTCGACGAAGTAGCCCGGGATATTTCAAAGGCATTATCGGGTATAAGCGAATCGGGAGGCGAAACCCAGAGCACCTTGGAAAAAATTATAAAATTTATTATTGAGGCTGTAGATATATTTAAAACGCTGAAAGAAATAATAAATGGCGTTATAGATGTTTTTAAATTTCTGGGCCTGGCAGAAGAAGACGCTACGGCAACCACTATTCTTGCTTCATTCCTGGAATTTATGGGTGTGGCTGCAGAATTGGCTACTCCCATTGGCTGGGTAATGCTGGGGCTAACTTCCATAGCATTGGCCTATTTAGCCTTGCATGATTCAGGAGGGAAGGCGAATGAGGCATTAAGCGATACAAATGATAATGTTAAAGTTACCGGCGACAGCATAGAAAATGCTACAGGGAAAGTAATTGAATTTAATAACGCTTTAAACGATACTAACAATATACAATTATCTGCTAAAGAGCCCCCGCCCGGGGCTGCAATTCATGCAAAGGTTAATGATAATAACGTACCTGTTGATAATGGTACAATTTATTTTAATCAGCAACAGGGCATTATTAATCAAGGTAGCCAACCCGGCTTAACACAGGGTAGCAGCCTTAGTTCAGGCAGCAATACAAATCCGGATTCATCGGAATCGGATAAACCCATGCAGAATATTGCTGAAAAGTTTAATGGGTAGCCTATATGGATTTTGATAAATTTGCAACCTTATCGGTGATTTTAACCCCAAGTAAGTATGTTGAATAAACTAAGATTAAGAATAGCATTTGAGCGCTTGAAGGCCCGTTTAGGTCGGCTACCAAATAACCTTAATGGAGAGCAGTTAATGGCTTTTGTATTTTCGAAGGAGGGCAGCTTAATAGAACCTTGGCAATTTAAGGAGGAACTTTCGCAGTTACTGAAGTTATATGAAGGGAAGAAATTTAAAACCGTACTGGAAATAGGCACTGCAAATGGAGGTATGTTGTTTCTTCATGCAAGGCTTGCAGCTGATGATGCTTTAATTATGAGCATTGATTTGCCTGGTGGGAAATTTGGTGGAGGATACCCGGAATGGAAGGTGCCGGTATATAAAAAGTTTATAAGGCCAGGACAAAGAATAGAGCTTTTAAGGGCAAATTCGCATGAAGAGTCAACTGTAAATAAAGTGAAGGAGATTCTAAAGGGAAAGAAATTAGATTATTTATTTATTGACGGAGATCATACGTATGAAGGGGTTAAAAAGGATTTTCAAATGTATAGCGAGTTAGTTGGGAGTGGAGGAATGATAGTTTTCCATGATATTGCTCCTCATCCTAAGTCTTCGTGTGTAGTAGACCAATTCTGGAATGAAGTGAAACAAAATTTTACCTTTAAAGAGTTTATAAAACAGCCAATTGAAAATAAATTTGGAATAGGCGTTTTATTTAAGCAATAGGATAATACGAAACCACAATACAGGTAAATACCTGGCACAGATAAAATAGTTTTAACATAAATGCCCTAATGGGCATTTAATACCACTTTAATATGATGAATACCGAACATATTCAGCATGAGGACCCTCGTGTAATATTCCTTATGCTTATTACGCTTTTATGCGGCTCGGCCGGAAGGATGCTGGGCGATTTAAAACCACTAATAGATGGCATAGTGCTATTGGGCACTGCCAAAACTGCCTTTCATTATACTATGGAAGTAACACAATGGCTTTGCTATGTTACCTCGTTTATAGTGGGGCTAATAACGATTTATAAATTTTTTAACAGAAAAAATGGACATTAATAAAGCATTTACTATCCTCCTTGGTTTTGAAGGAGGAATATCAAATAACCCCAATGACAAAGGAGGGTTGACAAAGTATGGAATCAGCAAGGCTTCTTACCCTGATGTGGATATAGCCAACCTGACAGAAGAAAAGGCAAAAGACATATATACAACTGATTATTGGGAAGCAGCAGGCTGCGATCTTGTGAAAGATGAGCTCCGGTATGCTTTGTTTGATACTGCTGTAAACATGGGGGTAAAAGAAGCCATTAAATTGCTTCAGCAGGCTTGCGGGGCAGCAATAGATGGTGCATTAGGTGCAGAAACCCTCGGTAAAAGCAATACTATAACTATTGCTGACTACCTGCTATGCAGGCTTTTACGGTATAACGCAATAATGGATGCGAATACATCGCAAATTGTCTTTCGCAAAGGATGGACAAGCAGGGTTGCAGCCATATATAATATGCAGAAGCAAGGTCAGGTATAATGGCTATTTTGGGCATTATTTACGTTAATTGTGTGGTTATAAGGGGTAATTACTGTCAAAAACCAGAAAAAATAGCTTGGAAATGAAAACTTATTATACTTTTACAGCATAATTAATTTAAAATTTTCCCAATGAAAACTAAAAAACTTATTCTGTTAACTGTAATTCTCTGTGCTGCTTTTTTTGCCTATAATTGTGGTAGCGGTGGCGCCAGCAAAATGATTGCTAAAAAATGGCAATTTGAATCAATGAAGAGCGATGCCATGGACAAACAAATGGCTGCCGTTAAGCAACAAATGGACACAACCAAGGACAGCGCTACCAGGGCAATGCTTCAAAGCAATTTGAAAATGGTAGATGAAATGATGTCGAGCATGAAAAGCATGACCCTTGAGTATAAAGCTGATGGTACATATGAAGAAGCTGCAACAGCAATGGGCCAAAGCCAAACAGAAAAAGGTAAATGGTCAGTTTCTGCTGATGGAAAGAAGCTTATGCAAACTCCTGATGGCAAAGATAAAACCGATACTCTTGATATCAATACAATTTCTGACGATCAATTAGTTCTGGGCCACAAAGAACAAACCGGCGGAAATATGTCGATGACAATGAAGGCAGTTAAGTAATAAGTTTTGCTTATATACTATAAAAAAAAGCCCCGTATCAGGGGCTGTTTTTATTTGTAGTAATTCATATATATTTGCGGTAGTTCAAATTAAAAACTAATGAAAACCAAAGTACTTTTTATTGCCGTATGCTCAGTTATAGCGCTGTATAGTTGCTCAGGGAGCCTTAACCCGGCAAAGCTGTTTACAAAGAAATGGCAACTGGAATCAATTAAAAGCAAGGCCATGGATGACCGCATGGCACAGCTTAAAATGGAGGCAGATACAACCAAAGACAGTACCATGAAGGCAATGGACCTTCAGCAAATACAGTCGCAGGGAGCTATGACTGAAATGCTGAAGAATATGACCTTTGAATACCGTGGCGACGGTACTTACCAGACTTCGGTTTCGGTATTCGGGCAAACGCAAAACTCGAATGGCAAATGGACTTTAATAGCTGACGGCAAAAAGGTAATTACTACCGACGATAAAGGGAAAATAGATACAATGACCATAAATAAAATGACCAGCGATACACTTATTGTAAGTTCATCAGATAACACAATAAGTATGACATTTAAGCCGGCAAAGTCATAGTATTGGATATATTATTAAGTTAAGCCTTCCTGTTGATTGCAGGGAGGCTTTCCTGTTTTATAAGGGCCCCGAAGTTCATGATAACCATCATCTCATGGGTTGACTTCAGTCATTGAAAAGCGGGCGTCCTTAGGGTACCTTTACAATTATAAAAAGAGAAGGTATGAAAACACGTATTAGCATATTAATGATAGTGACGCTGATGGTTTCAATGACTTTTACTAAGCCGGTAATAGCGCAGCAAAAGAGCACCCAGAACAGTGAACAACTAAAAAAGGAGAAAAAGGAAGAAGAAAAGAGGCAAAAGCAGGAAGAAAAGAGGAATAAAAAGGCTGCAAAGGGATTAAGAAATGACAATCCATATTATTGAGAGGCTTATAAGTTATTGGAGATTATTGTAAGGTAGCGGAAGGCGGTTAAAATTGCCATTCCGCTTCTTTATTTATAGGTTCCTTAACGGAATATTCAGTATAATTGAGGGGTAAAAATGAGCTATGGAAGAACCTTATCCATCAAAAGATATTATTGAGGAAGCTGCGAGGCGAATAGTGCCTTTTGTCCACCGAACCCCCATTATGACCAGTAGCAGCATTAATGCTATAACAGGTTTACAGCTATTCCTGAAGTGTGAGAATTTTCAAAAGGTGGGGGCATTTAAATACCGCGGAGCTACCAATGCGGTTTTGACACTAAGCGAAGCTGAGAAGAAGAACGGAGTTGCCACACATTCATCGGGTAATCATGCCCAGGCATTGGCACTGGCAGCACGGAATAATGGTATAAAGGCATATATTGTAATGCCTGAGAACTCCACTGCCGTGAAGATGGAAGCCGTAAGAGGATATGGAGCTGAAGTGATTACTTGTGTTCCTACTCAAAAGGCCCGTGAAGACACTCTGGCAGAAGTAGTTAAAAGAACCGGCGCGACCTTTATACATCCTTATAACAATTACCGTATTATTGCGGGACAGGCAACCGCTGCTAAAGAGCTTATAGAAGAAGTAAAAGACCTTGATATAGTAATGGCTCCGGTTGGAGGAGGAGGATTGTTGAGCGGAACCGCTTTATCAACGCATTACTTTGCACCTTCTGCGACTGTTATAGCCGGAGAGCCTGCTAATGCCGACGATGCATATCGCTCCTTACAGAAAGGTGAGATGCAGGAAGCCGTGCCGCCTAACACCATTGCCGATGGACTGCTTACTTCGCTTGGCGATAAGACTTTTGCCATAATACAGAAGCATGTAAAGGAGATTGTGACCGTTACTGAAGAGGAGATAATTGCCGCTATGCGTTTGGTATGGGAGCGGATGAAGATAATTATTGAACCTTCGAGCGCGGTGCCTGTGGCTGCAGCTATAAAAATTAAAGAACATTTAAAAGGAAAGAGAATAGGCATAATAATAAGCGGCGGAAATGTAGATTTGACAAACCTTCCATTTAAAAAACACATATAATATATGAACAACATCAGGCCGTTTCATGTAGCATTCCCGGTTAATAATTTAGAAGCTACACGCAGTTTTTATGCCATTGTGCTGGGCTGCAAAGTAGGACGCAGTGCCGAGCGCTGGATAGACTTCGACCTATATGGCCACCAGATTTCGGCACATTTGGTTGATGAGGACCGTAAAGCCGCCGCTACCAATGCAGTCGATGGCAAGAATGTGCCTGTACTGCACTGGGGCGTTATACTGGAATGGGGCCAGTGGGATACCCTTGCTGAGCGCCTGAAACAACATGGTATTAAATTCGTGATTGAGCCATATATAAGGTTTAAAGGTGAAGTAGGTGAGCAGGCTACTATGTTTTTCCTCGACCCAAGCGGCAATGCCCTTGAATTTAAGTCGTTCAAGAATGATGCCTCTATATTCGCAACTTAGTTAAAAGTTCATAAAGTTTATAAAGTCTAAAGGTTGCGGAGATTGAGTGTATTAAATAGTAGTGGTAACTTTTAGCTTTAAGAACTTTAGAAACTTTACAAACTCACTTAGCGTATTTCTCTTTACGTATCCACGCCCATACCATACCCAGTAACATAATTAGGGCAACGGGTATAACCATATTTATTACCTGCCATTGGGTGCGGTATGTAGCTGCCTTAACTCCGTCGAGCATGCGGAGCTGCAACTGCTTGGTGCGTATGGTAAGCAGGGCGCTGTCGCCGCAGAGGTAATTCATAGCATTAACTATAAAATCTTTGTTGCCAAATTGTTGTTTGGTGTAAATATCATATCCCAGCGGGTAGGCGAATTTCTCGCCATCTTTTACATTTGCATTGTTGGCTATTACATCACCATCGCCCACTACTATCATAGCCGTCTGGGCGCCATCGTAAACAGGATTCAGTACTCTTAATGAATCGGGGTTCATTGCTATACGGCCTTTGTAAGCCGAGGTAAATTTGCCTTCGAGCAATACCGCTACAGGCTGAAAATGCTGTGTAAATTCCCGCTGGTCAGGCTGGTCGAGGGCCATGGCCAGGGCAATACGCACAGGGGCGTTGAGCAGCCTTGTGAATTTTGAGGTACGTAATAATATGGTTTTCTTAATACCCGGTTTTGCTATAGTGTCAACCGTTGCGGCAATATTAAGTTCCACATAATTCAGGTTCTTAACTATAGGGTTGTCACTATTTGATGATATAAGCGGTTCAAACAGCCAGGGTTTTAGTTCCCACTTAGGTTCCTGGCCTCTGAATGCAGTATTCATAGGTATTGCAGACGACTGCGCATCGAGAATTACGTTGTTGTTAACCCTAACACCATACCTGAAAAGCTGGTCCTCGAGATTCAGGTTGTTAGGGAACGCCATGGTAATACCATTCATAGCAAGGCTATCCATAGGGGTGTAAAGCGGGTCAATAAGCCACATTACCTTTCCGCCGTGCATAATAAACTGGTCAATTATATAAGCATCTTTATCATCAATGGGCATAGTTGGCTTGGCAATAATAATTGCCTTGCACATTTGCAATCCTTTCAGCATGTGGTTTATGTGCAGCAGTCGCACGTCGTAATATTCCGATAAGGCTCCTATGGCCCCGGCAAGGTGTATTGAATCAAGCTCGCCCTGGCCCTGTATAAAGGCTACAACGGGTTTGGTGTTAAGGTCAATTTTATGTATGGCGTTATCAATATCATATTCCAGGGCTTCAATGGAATTGTTCAACTGTGTCTGAGGGTTGGCATCCATTTTCCTTTCCATAAGGTTAATGGGCATTTGCCGCCCCTTATAGGATAACAGAGCTCCCGGCCATATAATGCTTTCTGAATTGCCGCTACTCTGTTTTACGTGCAGGTCCAATGGTTCAAGCCCGTTCTCATAAAGCTGGTGAAACAAAGCCTCCTTATTGGCAGGGTCAGCAGAAGGGTTTATAAATTCGTATTGTACATTATTGTTTGAATAGGCCTTAAACTCATCCAGCATCTCTTTCGTTTCATCGCGTAGGTGCACAAAACCGGCGGGCAAATCTTTACCATCGAGATAAACCTTGAAGAAGGCGACATCCTTCATGTTCTTAGCAATCTCCTTCGATTGGGGTGAAAGCGTATAGCGGTTTTCCGATGTCAGGTCGAAGCGGTGAAATACAAACGAACCTACAATGTTACAAAGCACCAATGCAACCACACTCAGGGCAAGGCGCATAATATCGCGTCGCTTATTCATGCGGTTATGTGTGGCTTCCTTTACCATTTCCTGCTTTCTAATGATGTCCGGCTCATGAGCAGGAACAGGGTTGATATGCTTACGAAATAAATAACGTCGCGGGTATCAATAACACCACGGCTCATAGACGCGTAATGCGCGCTTATGCCCAGCTGTCCAATAAAGTTACCGGCAGTACCCGACGATAACAGGCTTCCGCCTATATAACCAAAACCGGCATAGCAGAAGAAGCATAATATTACCGCTACAATAAACGATATTACCTGGTTGCCCGTAATGGCAGAGGCGAAAACGCCTATAGATACAAAGCCACTGGCCAAAAATAAAAGCCCCAGGTATGAGCCCCATGTGCGTCCCACATCAAGGTTTCCGGGCGGGTTACCTAATTTATAAACTGAATAATAGTATACCAGTGTAGGCAGCAGGGCCAGTACCACCAGCAGCACACAGGCCAGGAATTTGGCAAGGGTTATCTGCAAATCGCTTATGGGGCGGGTGAGGAGCAACTCTATGGTCCCTGTCTTTTTTTCTTCGGCGAAGGAACGCATGGTTACCCCGGGAATAAGAAATAGAAACACCCAGGGAGCCATTACAAAAAGGGCATCAATACCGGCATAGCCGCCATCGAGTATGTTGGAGTCCATAGGCAGCACCCACATGCAAAGCCCTATGGCAACCAGAAACACGCTTATTACAATATAGCCTATAAGCGAACTGAGGAATACCGATATTTCTTTCTTTAATAAAGCCAGCATAGTGAAGGACAAAGGTAATTTAAGATTTAAGATTTATGAAATAAGATTCAGGAATTTATTGAATGGTGGTTGTTAGTTAGTAAATGGTGGTTATTCTTTAGGGTAAGGAGTAAGCCGGTATCATATAATTGAGGCACTTTTTGCATTTTTATCTATTCCCTCTGTATCCCTATCTGGTATTAGTTTACAGCCGGTAATTCCTGTTTTTATAATGGCGGTAATTGGCGGTAGATGGCGGTTATCGCCCCTCCCCCTTTTTCTTGAATAAAAAGTAAGAAGTAATGGGTAAAAATTAAAATGGTGCCGGTACTAAGTGGTTTCATATATTTTCAAAAACTATGCTCATAAAATTACTACATAATTGTCATTTCTTCAAGTGAAAAGTGATGATGTTTTCAACAGCCCCGTAAGAGCAGAAAGTAAAAAGTAATAGTTCCGACAATTAATACTTTTTACCTGTTACGTATTATCTAACAAGCGTAATGTTGCCTTTTTTGTTAATGGTGGTACCATCAAACAAGGTTGCCTGCAGGTAATATATATAAGTGCCGGTGTTCATAGGCTCGCCTTTAAAAGTGCCATCCCAACCTGTATTAACATCGTTGCTTTCAAACATTTTGTTTCCCCAGCGGTCGTAAATCATTAACGTCATTTGTTTTATACAGTAATCGTGCACAAGGAAAACATCGTTGTGGCCGTCACCGTTTGGTGAAAATGCATCAGGGATATATAATTCGGCGCAAATAATGTCGATAGTTACAAAAGCCATAGCCGTGCAACCATTGCTGTCGATAACTGTAACCGTATATGTGGTTGCCATTGTGGGTGCCACATTTATATTGCTTCCCGAAGAATTGTTGCTCCACTGGTAGGAATAGGGCGGGGTGCCTCCGCTGGCTGTAGCTGTTAAGGCAGTATTTGCGCCAGCCGTAATAGTTATGTTTGGTGAAACGCTCAACGTTAGCACAGCAGGTTGTGTAATGGTTACGGTTGCAATTGCGCCGCATCCGTTTGAATCGGATGTGGAAACAGTATAAGTACCCGGTGCAAGATTATTTATGGTTGCGCTGGTTTGCCCGTTTGGTAGCCAGTAATATGTGTAAGGGGGCTTGCCACCGGAGTCAACTGCAGTTACGCTGCCATTATTGTCGTTATAGCAACTTACATTTTGTATGTTCGTAGCTGGTATGCTTACAGCGGGATCGGCTAACGCAGTAATAGTAATGGTGTCGTAATACGCAGTATCGGCATAGCCGGCAATATAAAGCACATATTTACCAGGGCATAGGTTGGTTAAATAGTTTGTAGTGTCGCCATTGCTCCACAAATATTTGTACATACCTGCATTGGCTCCGGTAAGTGTTGCCAGGGCCGTGCCATTGCACCCTGAACATGAATTTGTGCTTATTACAGTAAGTTTGGGTGGGGTAGGTACAAAGCACAAAACAGTATCGGGAGTGTTGTTTGTATTTTCAATGCCGCCGCTGTCAATAGTTCCCTGGTTAATGCTTGTAGCTGTAAATAAATGGCCTACACGGCCGCTGTCGTAACTTGTAATGGTTCCCCCTGTAAGGTAAGGCTGGCAAAAATCGCCTGTAGAATCGAGTTTGGCTGCATATAATTGATACCCGTGAGTGCTATATGCATCTGTATATCCTGCCACAAGGTATCCATGGTCTTTACTTTGCATGGCCCAACCGGCACCATCGACTCCCTTTTTTCCGTAAACACTGGTCCATTGAATTTTTCCCACCGAGTCTATTTTAACTAAGTACGATTCGTAGGTACCGGGGCCGTATGAATTGGTTTGCCCGGCAATAATATATCCTTTGTCGCTGCACTCTTTTATACAATTTGCATTATCATTATTTGTTCCTCCAATAGTTTCTGTCCATTTTACATTGCCGTTAGCATCTAGTTTTATAACATACACATTGCTTTTGCCGGCACCAAACGAAGTGCTGTATCCTGCAACAATATAACCACCGTCGCTGCATATGCATACAGAATTGCCCTCGTCGTCGCCTTTGCCGCCAATGGTTGTTGTCCACTGCACATTGCCTGCGGAATCGAGTTTGCTTACATACACATCAGAATCGCCGGGGCTCACTACCGAGTATCCTGCCATTATGTAACCATGGTCGGCGGTTTGTTTTATGTCGAACCCAATACTCCAGCTGTTGCCCGAATAGGTTTTGGTCCACATTACGCTGCCTGCTGCATTGGTTTTTACCAGGTAGCTATTGTACATCCACCAGCCTGCGGTAGAACCGGTTCCGTAGGAACTGGTCCAACCCGTTATAGCAAATCCACCATCGGCAGTTTGAATTATACATGCTGCACCGTCGTTTCCTATGCCGCCAACGGTAAGGGTCCATAGTAAATTACCGGTAGAACTGAGCTTTACTGCATACACATCGCCACCAATGGTGGTGATAACACCATACGAATCGGTCCACCCTGCCAGGGCATAACCACCATCGCTGCAGTACGTCATGGAATTGCCGTAATCGCCCAGCTTTCCACCCACAGAACGTGCCCACTGTACATTAAAAAGCGAGTCAAGTTTTGTAAGGTATAAATCGTTTTGCCCTGCGCCAAAAGAACTGGTAGTACCGCTAATGGCATATCCACCATCTGTTGTAGGGGTAAGTATGCTTATGCCGTCGTTGCTGTAACCGCGCATAATAGCCATGCCCTGTTTTATTTGCCCATAGACAGAAAATACAATAGCAATAAAAAATATGGTGGTAAATATGCGTTTCACTTTAGTGGAGCATTTAATTCAAAGATAAGCATTAAAGAAAGTTAAAACTAATAAGTTAAAGGTAATAGTTACGGTAATTATTGCCTGGCTTTAACGGGAATAATTGTATTTTCATGCCAGTAAATTTATTTTAAACTTCCATGAAGTATTCACTCAGACAAATAGTATACGGCATTATTTTATTAGTTTGTTTTTATAGCTGCGGGCTTATACATAAGCCCCGCACAGGGCCACATGCCATAATTGTATTGGCTATGGATACTACCGGGTTTTACAAGCAAAATAATAATGGCGCAGTAATGAACCTGCAACTACTCGGAAAAAAAGATTCGGCTGTTGTAATGAAACGGTTAACTAAAATAGGGATTGATGAAAGCCAGGCCGACGTTTCAGTTAAAGACAACAGGATTACAGTTAAACTGTGGGGAATAATTGAGCCCGGGTTTGACATGGTGAATATCCGTAATTTGCTGCAGTCAGAAGGTGATTTGAGTTTCTGGGAAACATTTAACGCCAGTGAAATGGCCGACAGGCTTGTGCTGGCTAATAAAACAATAGCGGGCCTTATGCCGAAGGATTCGGGAAATGGTAATTCAATACACAATACACTTGTAAATGCCGATCCGTTGTTTAAAGTATTGCGAGTAAGAATAAATGATGAAACCGGGCGTATAATTACATACAGCAAGGGCGCGGAATTGGGTGATGCCCTTGCGGAAGATACGGCAAAGGTTGACGAATACCTTAGGATGCCGGAGGTAAGGGTGATTTTTCCGCAAGATTCAAAATTTTTATGGGAGCGGCCCCGTGATAAAAATGAGCCGTTTTACCAGCTTGTTGCTGTAAGGTTGCCATTGGGTACAAGGCAGGCGCCCCTTTCGGGAGATATTATTACCGATGCAAGGCTGGAATACTATGATGGTGGAGGCTCTCATCCGCAAATATCGCTGACCATGAATCCTGTTGCTGCGCATGTGTGGGCAAACCTCACCTCGAATAATGTGGGCCGCTGTATTGCCATAGAATTTAATGGCATAATCTATTCAGCGCCTATAGTGGAAAGCCAGATATCAGGAGGACGGTCATCTATTACAGGGAATTTTGACCCTATAGAAGCGAGGCAACTGGTGGCTATTCTCAGTGCCGGTTATATGCCTGTGCCGCTGAAAATAGTGGAGGAGAAAAGAGAGGAGTAAGCATAAGCCACAACCACATGAAATTTACCGAATATTTAAAAAGGCAACTTACCGATTTTGTCGACGTGTATAAGCGGTACTTTAAAACCACCTATGGCGCGGCGCTGATACTTACCATATTCATGTTTATTATTTCGGCTGTGCTCATGAAGTTCAGTTCTTTCGATAGATCGGTTGAGGGTAAACTGTTAAGCATGATAAGTAATTTTGTTACACGATATAGCTTCAACGGAATATACAGCATTGTAGACCTTACCAAAACCATATTCCTTTATTTTATTTCGTTGTTTTCAGTGGCAGTATCACGCATTAAGCGGCCCCTGGCCGAGGGTGAAGACAGGGATAGTTTTGTATTGAGGCTCATACATGGCGAGGAAATTATTATCCTACTCATTCCGCTTGTGCTGTCGTGTGCTTTCGATGTTGGGGTCTACTATCTTGAATATCTGCTTAGAGATACGGGTGATTATACAAACTGGATATACGCCCTGTGTTTCGATTTCCGTGTTTATGTTCCAATATTGTTGTTTTCACTTTTTATTTACCGCATACGGAGCGGAAAACTACTAAAGCTGAATTTTAAAAAGATAGTCTTCCTGTTGGCTTCATTCTGGATATTCAATGAATTCGCCTACGAGTTTATTCTCTTAATAAGGCATGTAGTTATGCGGTTATTCATTGCTATTTTCAAGGTCGATTTTTATTTCATACTCGAAACCGTAATGTTCATACCGGTAATGGCTTTTCTTTTCCTGGGTTATCATTCGGCTATGAGCACTTCAGCAGAATTGCTGAGCGAAGAAAAAGAGTAGCAGGGTTTATTTCCTCCACACCAGGCAGTCGGCCATCATGTCGTGCAGCCCTTGTTTTCTTTCGGTAACACCTGCCATAATATAACCAATGCCAAATAGTGCGCCTGAAACCATCTTGCCAAAAAACCTGCCTGTAGCCTTGGTAAATGATATGCGGTTTCCATTGCTGTCGGTTACATAAATGCCCAATATCCATTTACCTACCGTGGCGCGTAAGGGTGAAGATTCCATGCCTGCAAAGTACATCCAGCTTATAAGAAAACCCATAAAAACAAGGTAATAATACATTATGGTGCCTATAATAAGGTACTTCAATTCATAGTCGGCTGAGCCAGTTAATGTAAAATGCGATTCAATAGATTTTAACAGGTCGGGGTGCGAATCAAGAAAATCGGTAAGTTGTTCGCGCATAAGCCAGTTAGAGTGCAGAACGAGGAATGCCAAAATGGCGCCATCGATAAAATAGGCAGCGGTCCTTGCCCAGAAACCCGCGTAACTGTCTGTTATAGTTGTTTCCATGAATTGCTTTTTACAAACATAATGAAATATGGAAATAAGCCAACCCTAACTCATCCACACAATGAAGGAGTAAATAATACCCCATTTCCCTTCCAGTTTACGGTAGTAATACACTGTGCCCTGCCCGCATAGGTCGCCGCACAGCCAGTCTTCAAAAAATACGCAGGTATTAAGGTCCTTTGAAAATATGGGCACCGATATTCTGAAAAACCCTGCCCTGTTATATTTCGTTCCGAAAGCCTCCCATCCGCGAAAATGGGATTTAAAAAGCGAGTCAATGGTTTTATGATCGATTAAAGTGACGCTTTTTAGCTGCCCTGTTTTCCATGTATACCCGTCCGACTGATTTATCTGTGAAAGTATAAAGCTGCTGTCGGCCATACTGAAAATGGTATCGAATACTCCGTGGGTGCGGCCGGGGGTAGTCATGGCACTAAAGAAGTTCATAATATCGCTATCCATTTTAAAGCCGGCGCAGTTTTCCAGTAAA
This sequence comes from Bacteroidota bacterium, assembly GCA_013285805.1. Lineage (GTDB taxonomy): Bacteria > Bacteroidota > Bacteroidia > JABEUT01 > JABEUT01 > JABEUT01. Next base: position 58,282 of record JABDGY010000004.1, read on the forward strand.
TATGTGCCTGTATCATCAGGAAGAACCTGGTTCATTACATTGAGGTAATCCTTTTCGGTGACCTTAGGATTTTCTGTTTGCGCATTTGCATTAACCATGCACCACAGGCAAATAGTAAAAAGCAATATGAGTTTTTTCATCATGGGAGTGCTATTATGCCAGCAGTTTAATAAATAATTCAGGCAGGCCAACTGCTACTCCAATGCCATAGGCAAAGTCGAGCCAGACAAAAGAGCCAATGGCGCCAAGGTAAATAAGGCCGACTATTGGCGCCACCAAGATGCGTTTAAAAAGGTTGCCATGTTTTTCAAAATGGTTCCATATGCTTTTGGCATCACCTACGCTGGGGAAGGCGTGCATGGCAATAGATACTCCGAGGTAAATAAGCAGGTAATCGGCCGGGTCGCCCTGGTTGAACTTAACAAGCGGGATGGAAGCGGGGAAGGCAATAAGGAAGCCCACAATGGTGTTTACAAAAAACGGGCCAATGCTAATCATAAGGCTTTGCCAGTTTTGTTTGGGCGTTTCATGAAGAACATAGCCTGCAGGGTTGCCGACGCGGAAGTAACAAACTTTAAACACAGGAACTTTAAATAGCCTGCAGAAAAGCTGGTGAGCAAATTCATGCACTATAATACCCGGACAGGTTAGTATGGAAATTATAAAGCCGGGAATGAAAAACATAGTTCTATTCGTTAAGGGTTACCTGAAAATAGTTTTGCCGGTTAATATATTATCAAGGCGGTTATACACTACAGAGTCTTCGGGATTGCCGTCTTGTTTTATCCTGGTCAATAATCCGTTGGCCTGGGCCTGTTTGTTGCTGTAATAGTACACCATGGCAAGGGCTTCCAGCGACAATGCATTTGAAGAA